>NZ_WQNP01000002.1:0-108100 GCF_018783905.1 Ruminococcus sp. MCC718 | reverse complement strand
CATAATAATACCTCCATAGGTATATTTAAACACATTTAACCATATTAAGCAATATATTTAGTTACTTATAAATTCCTCCTTTCCAGCTATTTAGAAAATTTTCTAATTACTTTATATATATCACTCTGTTTTCCCGTTGTCAATCACTATTTAGATTTTTTTCTAAATAGTTTTTTAGGAACAAGCCATAAACCATGCTGCACGTTCACAGGCGTAATTTTGCGGCTTGATTTTTTCTAATTTTCACATACCGGAATCAGAATTTCGGTCACAAATTTTCCGGTGTCATTTGTGATCCCATAGTCGATGAGGGTGATCTCTCTGGAGAATCCTGCGATTTTGAGCTGATGTTCTTTGATATAGGAGAGAAGTTTCCGATAATATTTTTCTGCCTCCTGATGTCCGCCGCAGAAGCGGATCGATACGCTCAGGGTATCCGGCAGCTGCTCGACTTCACCCTGATAGTTTTCTTCGTCATCCAGCACCAGAAATACCCGGTCATAAGCATCCAGTTGACCGTTTTCCAGCTTTTCTTCGGATATGCCAACACCCACTTTTCCAAGGAAGGTCAGAGAATCCGGCTGGTCTTTTTCCAGACGGCGGATCGCATATTCCAGATCCAGATGCGAATGGATCTTCAGGCTGTCCCGGATCCAGACGATCCGGCAGGCTTTGGTCTGCTGCATGCGGATCTCATCCAGCTTCGATGAGGCCGCATCCTGGATCTGATGGATTCTGTGGTCGATTTTCCGTTCTATGACCTCCAGCTGACGCTTCTTTTCCCGAATCATCTCTTTTTGATTTTGCAGTTTTTCTTCGATCACCTGAATGTCGCGGTTGGCGAGGAAATCTGCAATCTGCTCCAGCGGCATATCGAGCACCCGCAGATAGCGGATCGTATTGAGCACCTCAAACTGGCGGATACCATAGTAACGGTAACTGCTTTTTTCCTCGATAAACTCCGGGACGACAATCCCAATCCGCTCATAATGACGAAGCGTCCCGGTGCTGATATGGAACATTTTTGCCACATCTCCAATGCGAAATAATTTTTCTTCTTCCATGCTTATCCTGCTTTCTGCCATTCATAAACAACGTGTTATCTTACATCTGATCTATGCTTTTTTGAAACTCTCACTGTGCTATCTGCTGTCTGCACATTCTGCAATCTTTTATGCTGTTTTAGCCAGACGAATGCCGCCACGCAGATCAGTGCTGAGAGCAAAGAACCGCAGGCAGTCGCGATCCCCATCGGGAAAAGGGTCTGTGGGAACCATTTTGAGGTCAGGTAAGCTCCCGGGATTCGCACGCACAGGATCGCAACGATGTTGTGGAAAAAGGAAATCCCGGACTTTCCGTAAGCACAGAAGTAACCGCTGAAGCAGAAATGGATCCCGGCAAAAAAGCAGTCAAAAATATAACCGCATATGTACTGGCTTCCAAATGCGATCACAGTCTGATCGGATGTAAACACTCCAACGACCGGTGATGCGATAAACTGGATCAGGATTGCGATAAAAATGCCGAATCCGCCGGCGATCAGCAGAGCGTAGTGAAGCGTCTCTCTGGCACGGTCGTGCTTTCCGGCACCGATATTCTGTGCCGACAGTGCTGACACGGAAGAAAGCATCGAGGATGGCACAAGAAACAGAAAACTGATGATCTTTTCCACAATACCGACGGCTGCCGCCTGGTTTAATCCTCGACGGTTGGCGATGATCGTAATAACAAGAAATGCGACCTGGATAAACCCATCCTGAAGTGCCACCGGCACGCCGATGTGCAAAATCTGTCCCATAACTTGCTTTTTCGGTCGAAAATCCGGCTTTTTCAGAGCAATCCCCATTTTCTGTCTGCGAATCATAAAGAGCGAGATCACAACACTTACCACCTGGGAAAGTGTTGTTCCAAGTGCTGCTCCGGCTGCTCCCATATGAAAAGCTCCCATAAACAGATAATCAAGTACAATATTGATCACGCAGGCGATGGCGATAAAGTACATCGGACTTTTTGAATCACCGAGCCCGCGAAAAATCGAACTGATCACATTGTAAGCGATGATAAACGGAATGCCGACAAAACAGATCGTAAGGTAGATCCTGGTACCTGCCACGGCTTCCTGTGGCGTGGACATAACCTGAAGGATCGGATTGACCAGAAGCAGAAGGATGGCAAGCATGCCTGCCGCCACCATAGCAAACAGTGTGACCGTATTTCCGATGGCATTTGCCGCCCTCCTCTTGTCGTTTGCTCCGATCGCCTGACCGATGCTGACGGTCGTTCCCATCGCAAGTCCCACGATCATAACCGTGAGCATGTGCATGACCTGGCTGCCGATCGAGACAGCGGTCGTGCCCGCCACCCCTTCAAACTGACCGATGATAAAAAGATCCGCCATTCCGTAAAGTGTCTGTAAAAAGTACGATAATAAATAAGGCAGTGAAAAGTACACGATGTTCTTTAAGACACTGCCCGAGGTAAGATTTTTTTCCATAAGGCTATCTAAAGCTCCTTCCCATTTGATGCTTTATGATAAAAAGACAGAGCCGCCGTGACAATGATAACGTCACATGCTCTGTCTTTCTTCTTTCAGCACTTTAGAAAAGTGCTGTCATTTTCTTTCTGTATGCCTGCCAAAAACCTTATTCGCTTTCTCAGGATTTTCTCTTGATTGTCTGCTGTTTCTTGGCAAATCCTTTAAATTTATTTCCAGATGCACTTCCTGCTTTCTTTCCGATCAGTTCGATTCCACGATACAGTTTCTTATTCTTGTTTTTGGAAGTGTTGATGATCGTATTTCCATTGATCCTGCTGCCCTTGCTGGAAATAACGCGGACTGCTGTTCCGCCTGATTTACCGCTTGCTTTTTTCGGCACCTGCATATTGATCACGTTATTGTTTACGCGGATTTTTCCGGTTCCATTTAACCAGATGCCGTAGGAAGCATTCTTCAGTGTGATCTCATTGCCATAAACCTGCACACCGTATACACGGTAATCACCTTTCGGAATCTTGCCTTTTTTCTTTGAACGATACTCACCAAGAAGCTGGATGCCGTAGTTTACGTTTTTATATTTCTTGTCTGTGATCTCGATCTTGTTATTTGCAATCACGGATTTGCTGGAAATCTTCGGTGTCTTACTCTTGTTTCCTTTTTCTGACGGATACAGTGTGATCGCCATGTCACGGAAAATAATACCGGAAGCACAGTCTGTGATTTCGTTATTTTTGATGCTGCTGTTGATATAGTTTGTCGCAATGATCGCATAACCCGGAATGTTGATAAATTTATTATTTTCGATCCTGATGTTGCTGTGATAACATCCTACGATCGCCGCATGGGTTCCGACGCCACGCTGTACGTTTTTAAATGTACAGTTCGTGATCGTGATATTGCGGTTTGGTGTCTCATCGTATTTGCCGTAGGATGCAAAATGGTCTCTCTGCAGTGTCTCAACCTGGATCGCTTCGTTGTTGCTGTCTGCTTTTCCATGATAATCGGAGAATACGCAGTTGTTGATCGTTACATTCTGAGCTGCCGCAAACTCGATGCTGTGAGAACTGTAGGTATTTGTCAGTGTCATGTTTTCGATCGTCACATCGCTTGCATGTGCAAATCGCAGAATAGTGGATTTATAACTGTGCTGTGCACCCTGACCATCGATAGTACCGCCATGGAAAGTGATGTTTTTAAAGCCGGTATAACCGGAAATATTTTTTACATCTTCACCACGTCCCAAACGGAACATTGCAGAATTCGAAGTACGCACCAGCGTTACGCCTTCCATATCGATGTAGGTGTTGCTGTATACATTAAAGCAGCTTCCGGCTTTGTAAGTACCTGCCGGGATTTTGATACGGTAGATCGTGTTTTTGTCTTCACTGTCGCGAGCTACATCCAGTGCCTTCTGAAATGCTTTTTCAAAGTCATATTTGCTGTCCAGTTCTACATCCTGATAGGATGCCGCATGAACTTCCAGTGCCGGAAAGAGCGGCATCTGTGGCTGTGCACCCACAAAGGTAAGAGATGCTGCAAATGCAGCTCCAAAAAGCATTGCCTTTAAATTACGTGATTTCATTTTTTCAATTCCTCCTCTGTATTTCTGCACAAAAATTCATCGATATTTCTGTACTTTTTATGTGTTTTAAATTATAAATCTTCTTGATAAAGAAATCAACCTTATTTGCCGACAATTAATGATAAATATCCCCACTCCCATACCAGTTCATCAAAACTGTTTTCCAGATATTCATAAATATCGTCTTCTTCGTATCCTGTCATTCGTGTGATCAGCACCAGATAATCCCGCAGTGTTTCGTATGCAAGATCCCGGCATCCGTCCTGCATCCATTTCAGGAAAAGACTGTGCCGGATCATAGTATATTCCATTGCGATCCACTGCATCTGAATGACCATGCTCTCCAAATCACCGTCCGGCATCAGAAGATCCGAAAACAGTTCATTTTCCATAAAAACAGCCAGGAGTTTTCGGTATTTTTCCCATTGCTTTGCAAAGTCCTGTCCTTTCTGCTCCATTTCATCGGCATCATACGTTTCGGAAAGCTGCTCTGCCAGAGGCAGGATCTGCGTCAGATAATCCTGATACAGACCTTCTTTCTGATAATTGACAGCCAGATCCTGCAAAAGCTCATTGCATTCATCCATGGTATCCAGAAACGGCAGATCAATCGCAAGGATCGCCGTTTTCAGTTCTTTCACGGCTTCTCTGGAGAAATAGTTCTCGATCCTTTCTTCTGACAGCGTATCTTCCTGCTCTGCCTGATATAATTCCAGCAGAATATAAAAATTCTCCAGCAGCGTTTCTTCGATGCTCTGTTCTTTGTTTCGGAACATTTCCATCATCTTTTCACGGATCATCGTCCGCAGATTTCTGCCGTTTTCCGGCACCTCCGGAAAAACCACGTTCTCTTCCTCTGCCCAGAGATCGATCACCGCCGGGCAGCATGGCATCAGAACTTCTTCTTCATGCGTTTCAAATCTGTGCACTTCTCTTGGGAAAACGGTACAAGTTTCCGACAGAACCGAATCCCCATAAGCCGATACCAGTCTGCAGAGTCGGTTTTCAGAAAGAAACGGACATTTATGCTCTTCATCCAGTCGGATCACTCTGCCTCCGTCCTTTTTGGTTGTATAGGCACTGAGATTTTTCCGCTGCACCTTCACTTCCTGCGGCGGATATTTCTTTTTCCATTTTCGGTTGGTCTCGTTGTCCACTGCAATCTTCCACTCCTGACAGCAGGTGAAAGTACACTTGTCTGCAATGCAGGTGAATCTATCATAATAATTCGGTTTTATGCGTTCCATCATTTCTCGCTTTCTATTATTCCACTTGGCGATTGAATCCGCCACTGATACAAGCTTGTTGCTCGCCGCCTGCAAAAGCAGGCGTCATCTCACATCTGATATTTAAATATGTTTCAAAATCCAGTTTTTTACATCCAGGTAAACATTCTCTCTGTCCAGTTCATTGAGGATCTCGTGCCGGTCATCCTCATATAACTTCAGTTCCAGATCACGGATTCCACATTTTCGGTATTCTTCAAATACTTTTTCCACACCTTTTCCGTAATTGCCCACCGGATCTTCCTCGCCGGCAATCATATAGACTGGCAGATTTTTCGGTATTTTCTCGATATTTTCCTTCTTCTGGATAAATCCAAGGACATCAAACAGCGTCTGATAGCCATTGACCGTAAACAGAAATGTGCAGTATTTATCCCGGTTATAGGCATCCACCATTTCCGTATTTTTTGTCAGCCAGTCGTTTGCTGTCCGCTTATCTGCGATGCGTTTGTTGTAACTGCCAAAGGCCAGCTTCTGCAAAAACTTCGAGCGGTGACGTTCTCCTTTTACTTTACTGATCACACCCGCACAGAGTTTTCCGGCCGTCAAAACTGCCCCCGGCGTGTAACCGGTCCCGCAGATAATTGCCCCGGTCAGTTCCTCGCCATAGGTCATCAGATAGCGTCTCGCCATAAACGATCCCATGCTGTGCCCAAACAGAAAATACGGCACATCCGCTCCATACTGTTCCTTCGCATAACGTGTGACTTCGTGAAGATCTTCGATCACCGCCGCACTTTTTTCTTCACCGAAATATCCGAGATCCTCATCCTTTTCTGCTGTCAGCCCGTGTCCCTTGTGGTCATTCCCGATCACCAGGATTCCTGCCTGATTGAGGTAATTCGCAAAATGACTGTACCTTTTGATATATTCGATCATGCCATGCGAAATCTGCATGATCGCTTTTCTCTCTCCTGATGGTTCCCAGACTGCAATGTGCAGTCTGCTGCTGCCTGATGAAATATATCGTTCCTGCATGAGATTCCTCGCTTTCCTTTTTCGTTTATTATACTGTATTTTGCCTTCTGCAAATCAAAAAAGAACGCTGCGACTGTTTTTGTCTGCTGCGTTCTTTTTTTACCGAAGCGATTCTTTTTTCACAATCTGATAACCCATTTTCAGATGTTTTTTGAGATCATCGCCGGATTCTAAAATTTCAACCAGCATCCTGGCTGCTTCCTGCCCCATCGTTTTGTGGTAGAAATGCACACTGCTGATCGCCGGTGACACCGCACTTCCTATCTCGGTGTCTCCAAACGCCACGATCTGAACCTGCTGCGGAACCTGGATATCATGCTCATGAAAATACCTCAGTGCTCCGACGGCGAGGCTGTCCGTTGCACAGAACAGAGAGTCCACTTCCAGATGTGTTTTCCATATTTTTGCAGCTTTCTCGTAACCGCCCTGCATGCACAATTCCGTTTCATACATACAGGATCTGTCCATCCTGATGCCGGCATCTGCCATTGCATCCAGAAATCCGCTCTTTCGTGCTTTTCCTGCCGCTTTGTCTTTTGCCGGCTCTCCGATATAGGCGATGTGTCTGCCTTTTTTCGTCAGCATTTTTGCAGCATCATATGCCGCATGATAATCATCTTGAAAAACGCAGGAATATTGCCGGATCTCCTGTGCCGTCACCACGATCGGCACTTCGACTTCTTCCATCAGGTACAGATGTTCTCTGGAAAGCATCGTTCCCATGAAAATGATGCCGTCAACCTGATTTTTTTCGAAAATACGGAGGTATTTCAGCTCCGCCCTGGTGTTATTCCGCGTATCTGCCAGCAAAAGCTGATAACCTTTTACCGAAAGAACCTCACTGATCCCTGACACCATTTGGCTCACCGACCCGGACTCAATCTCCGGAATGATCACACCGACCAGCTTTGTCACTTTGCTTCTTAAATTTCTCGCCTGCTGTGACGGGCGATAGCCGGTGTCTTCTATCACTTTCCGGATTGCTGCCCTTTTTTCTTCGCTTACATATCCATCATTCAGATAGCGGGATACCGTCGCCCTGGAAACACCGGCCAGTTCTGCAATTTCATTGATATTCATAATGCCTCTGCCTCACGTGCGTTCAACCTGAACCTGTCTTACGCCTTTTTCTTAATGTCCATGTGGTTTCTGTCTCATTTTCTCTTCTTCTGCATGCAGATCCTCATTCAGGAAATCAATCAGAACGATCAGAAACGGCAGCAGAGTGATCCAGATTGCCTTCCCGGAATAAATATTGCAGGCAACCGTTCCAAACACCACACCTAATAAGAAATATACCACCATCATGCAATGTTTGCCCCATTTTTCTCGATGTTTTTTATCTTTTTTCCGAAAATGCTGGATTTCTTTTGCCAGTCCCACACCGACCTGGCGGATATGGTTTGTCGCAAAAGTTGTCGCCATCGGCGTTCCCTCTGCCTGACGAAACGTATTGTACTGCATAGAAGCAATAAAGTTGACCGCAACCTGTGAAATCTGCACCGGTGCGGATTCCGGTACAAGTCCAAGCACCAGAACGGTTGCCATTTCAACTGCAATCAGAAGGGTGTCCCAGCGGATTTTCAGATGATACTTGACTGGGTTCGGCAGCAGTTCTGAGATAAATGCACCTGCCATATACGCAGAAATCGGGAACAGGTAGTAGGCTGCCGTTTCCCATTCTGCCTGACCGATCGCCAGTCCAAGCAGCACCAGATTCCCTGTCTGAGCATTACAGAATACTTTCCCGCGTAACAAAAAGGTATACGCGCCAAAAAATCCTGCGATCGCAATCAGGGTATAATACACTCGGTTTCTTTCACATTCCAGATAATTTTCTGTGTTTTCCAATGTTGCTCCTCCTTTGGGGAAGTGTTATAATAAGACGAATAGTTACATTCTATCTTATAAATCGTTTTCTTTCAACCGGAAACTGCGTTATTCTTGATTTTCACATGGTAAGCGTTATAATATCAGATGTCGGAATTGTGCAAAGTACTTCGCAGGCATCCTTTTCAGGAAGCAAAATTCTGAAATCAAAAATCTGAAACAATCTCTGTACAGAAGGGAGTCTTTCTTTATGAAAAAACTAATTGCAGATATGCACATGCACACCCTTGTCAGCGGACATGCATACGGAACAATACGCGAAATGGCTGCCACTGCAGGTGAAAAAAATCTGAAACTGATCGGGATCACAGAACACGCACCCGGCATTCCGGGAACGGTCGATCCTTTTTATTATCTGAATCTCACAGTCATCCCTCGCGTGCTTTCGAATGTACAGATCCTGCACGGATGTGAGATCAATGTTTTAAATGGCGGAAAACTGTCTCTGGAACAGAAATATATTGATTTTCTGGATTATGCAATCGTCGGAATCCACAAAGAGTGTTATACTGATGAAGGAAAAGAAAAGAACACCGACAACTTGATCGCATGTATGAAAAATGAGAAAGTACATTTTGTCTCTCACCCGGATGATGATCATACACCACTTGACTATGAACGTCTCGTTTCAGCTGCCAAACAGTACCGGGTCGCTCTGGAAGTCAACAACAGTTCGCTGGTCAAAAAAGACCGCCGTCTGAATTGCTATGAAAATTATCGGAAGATGCTGAAACTCTGTGAGCAGCAGCAAGTTCCGATTATTATAAGCTCTGATGCCCATGATCCGAGCTGGGTAGGACGTTTTGATCTCGCCGTCAAACTTCTGGAAGAACTGCAGTTTGATGAGTCTTTGATCTTAACAAATGATATAGAAAAACTGAGAGCATTTATCGGCGTATAAGCTCTGATTATTTTTTGCCCGCAACAGCGGGCATTTTTTAAGAATGTTACTTTACGGTAATTTTACACGTTTTTTTCAGGCTGCCGGCTTTTATCGTAATCGTCGCTTTTCCCTTTTTCTTTGCTTTTACAACACCTTTTCCATTTACGGATGCAACCTTTTTATCAGAGGATTTATATGTAAGTTTTGCCACATTCTTTGGCGTTGCCTTTGCTTTGATGCTCCATTTTTTGCCTTTTTTCAGGGTTTTCTTTTTCGGTACACCCTTAATCTTTTTTACCTGGACTTTGGCATCCCCGGTCACCCGGATTGTTCTGGACTCTTCGAAAACACCGCATTTTGCTGTAATTTTGGCTGTTCCTGCACTCACACCGGTAACTACACCTTTTTCATCTACAGCTGCCACTTTCGGATTGGAAGAACTCCACTCTACTGTGTCCTCAAAAGAGAGTTTGTGTGTGCGTGACTGATAGAACCCCGAGCCTCTGTAATTTGCATAAAATTTCGCCTGCACCGTTTTGGAAGAGGCCAGTTTCTCTTTAAAAGGCTCCATGTATGCCTTTACATCCTGGTTCTGAACCTGGATTTTCTGCACTTTATTCTTTACTGCTTTTGCCTGTCCTTCATCCAGTCCTGTTTCAAAACTGAACTCCCCGGATGTCGTATTTTTGAAATCTGCATCCGGGCAAATGAAGGTTGCAAGTCCAACATAAAGATTGTTCGGATTGATCATCGATGTATAATGGCCTGTCACCCCACCGGTCTGTTTTACCCAGTCCTGCTTTTCACCGTACCACTGATCGATTCCGGTGATCATATCATTGCTGTTATTCCATGCCAGAACTTCTCCCCAGCTCTCCACTCCATTTGGTGATGCCTGTGAAAAACACATCGTTCCATTTGGTCTTTGATGATCCATATACACAGATGCTTCTGCTGCCCGGACTCTTGCGATATATTCCAGATCAGAAGACCATTTGACCGGTACATAATCTGACATCGTAAGCTTTCGGTTGGGATCACGCGGATCCTGAATGCCCTGTTTACACGCCTCTTTTCGGATCTCATTGATCCGTTTCAATGCCGCATCTGCACTTGCCAGATAGCTGCCTTTCAGTCCAACCAGAACACAGTTCTCCTCCACGGAATCCGTCTCTGCAAGCGTATGATCCTGAAGTGTTTCCACTGCCGGCATCTCCGAGATCTCCTGCTGCATCTCCGAAGCAAATGCAGGAACAGCTGCCGTTCCTGCCAGTACCGACACACTGAGTACTAATGCGATCCATTTCCTTTTCATCTCTTTCGTACCTCCTTGAGCTTTTTTGTTAAATATCTTTGTGAAACAGTGTACTGAAAGCATTTGTTCTTTTTGCAATACCTGATATCTTTATTCGTTCCACAGAAAACAGAAAATTTTGTAAGAAGACCGGTAGGAACATTTTTCATATCCTGCCGGTCTTCTTGTAATATCATATTCGACTATGTGATGATCTTATATCTTATTCTTCACCCAGATAATATTTTCCATAAGCATCTGCTGCTTTAATTGCTGCAAATACAGTTTCCGGTGTCACTTCAAAAGGCATATTGTGAAGTGTATCATTTTCCGCACAGGCGGTCTTTGCAACTTCCATCAGCTGCTCATCTGTCACATTGCCGGCACCAAGTTCTGCCAGGGTAACAGGCAGTCCGACTTCGATGCACCACAAAATGATATCTTCCAGTTCTTCTTCCGGAACGTTTTCCAGTACCAGCTGAGTAAGTGTTCCAAATGCAACTTTTTCTCCATGATACATATGGTGGCATTCTTCCAGTACTGTAAATCCATTGTGGATCGCATGTGCTCCCGCAAGTCCGGCACTTTCAAATCCGATACCGGAAAGGAGCGTGTTCGCTTCGATCACTTTTTCGACTGCCGGTGTACATACACCTGCTTCCAGTGCAATTTTGGCTTTTACGCCTTCTTCCATCAGCGTATCAAAGCAAAGTTTTGCAAGTGCCATCGCTGCTTCCGTTGTCTTTCCGCCTGCACAGGAAGTTGCACCGCTGCGTTTGCATGCTCTCGCCTCGAAGTAAGTTGCAAGTGCATCTCCCATACCGGCTACTGTAAGACGTACCGGTGATTTTGTGATAATATCGGTGTCCATCAGAACCAGATTCGGATTGGCCGGAAGGAACAGATATTTTTCAAAGATACCTTCTTCTGTATAAACAACGGACAGTGCACTGCACGGTGCATCAGTTGATGCGATCGTCGGGCAGATAAATACCGGTGTGCCTGCATAATATGCAACTGCTTTCGCTGTATCAAAGATCTTGCCTCCGCCGATACCGATCACAAGATCACACTGATTTTCTTTTACAATATTTACCAGACGGTCGATTTCACTGTTGCAACATTCTCCGTTAAAATAATCAAAAACCACTTCACATGTACTTTCTGCAAAGCTGTCTTCGATCATTTTTCCGATTCTCTTATAACCGCCTTTGCTGATCAGAACCAGTGCTTTTTTTCCGCAGTTGGACGCATAAGTTCCGATTTTTTTCATTTCCCCTGCACCCTGTAAATATTTAGACGGGCTGATTAAAATTTTTGCCATTTTTAACACTCCTTTTCTTTTTGTCCTCAAAAGTCGTTATCCGCATCTGGCTTTTGCGTTTGGATTCTTTTGTAATGGAATCTGTCTCTATTATAATAATTGCATTGTACATTTTCAAGCCCAAACTTACTTGAACGCATCTGCCAGATTGCCGTCAATATATCTGCTGAATTTTTATGCTTTTTTTCAAAAAAACAGAAAAATATTTTGGAATTCTTGTTTTTAAGGCTGGTATACGAATTTTTTTCTGTACATATATTCGTAAAAGTGTTAGATTTATAATTATACATTATCTAAGAAAGGATTACTATCATGCTTCAGACAATCGAATCCATCAACAATGCCGTTAATAACTTCATCTGGGGTGTCCCGGCGATGATCTGCATTATCGGTGTCGGGCTTTATCTAAGCCTGCGGACCGGATTTATCCAGATTCGCAAATTCCCTTATGCACTGAAAACCACGCTCGGAAGAATTTTCAAAAAGAAGGAAGCTTCTGACGGCTCCATGACTCCTTTCCAGGCTGTCTGTACGGCCCTCGCCGGAACGGTCGGTACCGGAAATATCGCCGGTGTCGCCGGTGCGATCGCGATCGGCGGTCCGGGTGCCGTGTTCTGGATGTGGATCTCCGCAATCCTTGGAATGTGCACGAAATTCACTGAGGTCACACTTGCCGTTCATTTCCGCGAACGAAATAAAAAGGGTGATTATGTCGGCGGTCCGATGTACTACATCAAAAACGGACTGAGCAAGAAATGGCAGATCCTTGCAATTCTTTATTCCGCCTTCGGTGTACTGACCGTTTTCGGTACCGGAAATGCCACACAGGTAAATACAATCACTACTGCGATCGACACTGCTCTGATCAATTTCAACATCATTCCGGAATCTGCATCTAAAACGCTGAATCTGGTTCTTGGTATTGTAATCATGCTTCTTGTCGGTATGGTTCTGCTTGGCGGTATCAAACGAATCGGAAGTGTCTCCGAAAAACTGGTTCCGTTCATGGCACTGTTGTACATCGTTCTTGCGATCGGTGTGGTTGTACTGAATTTTGAGAGAGTTCCTGCTGTATTCCATGATATCGTTTACGGAGCTTTTAACCCGGCTGCCGTCACCGGCGGTGTGATCGGAAGTTTCTTCCTCAGCCTGAAAAAAGGTGTATCCCGCGGTATCTTTTCCAATGAAGCAGGTCTTGGTACCGGTTCTATCGCCCATGCCTGTGCTGATACCAGCAAACCGGTAAAACAGGGTATGTTCGGTATTTTCGAAGTATTTGCCGACACGATCGTTATCTGTACTCTGACTGCCCTTGTCATTCTGGTAAGCGGTGTTCCGGTCAACTACGGAGCTGCCGCAGGTGCCGAGCTGACAATCTCCGGATTCACTTCTACCTACGGAAACTGGATATCTGTTTTTACCGCAGTTGCCATGTGCTGTTTTGCTTTCTCCACGATCATCGGCTGGGGACTTTACGGTGCACGCTGTATTGAGTTCCTGTTTTCCGAGAAAGTAGTAAAACCGTTTATGATCGCCTATTCACTGGTAGCTATCATCGGAGCAACGGTCGATCTCGGACTTCTCTGGAGCATCGCCGAGACCTTCAACGGACTTATGGCGATCCCGAACCTGATCGGTATCTTCCTTCTTTCCGGAACTGCCATCGCTCTGACAAAAGAATATTTTGCGAAAAAATAATTTCATAAAAAAAGATCTCATGCAATCCTTATTCAAAAGAATTGTATGCGGTCTTTTTTATATGGTTCTTCTTACAGTCGCCTACAATCCTGCAAAAAACAGCTCGTAAAGGTCATCTTCCCCTTCCAGCATCGGAGAATTCTCGCCGCCCCCGTTTGTGCTTCGCCGCATGGCTGCATAAGCCTCTTCCCCTGCCGTGATCAGATCCATATCATAAATCTCATATCCTAGTTCCCTGCATTTGCTGCAAAATGCCGCAAATGGCTGTGATGCTTTCTTCGTTGCCAGAAGCTCTGCTCTCAGCTTCGGATCATGTAAAGCTTTCGTTCCTCGTTTCAGTCGTTCATCATCTATCACCCAGCCTTTGATGGTGTAGTCCTTGGTATCGCGTGTGACCTGACGAGAACCTTCGGTTTGAACAATCCGGAAATTCCGGATTGTTATTTCACCCTTGTTTCTATTCGTTGGTTTTCCCTCACAAGTTTTACTGCACTTTCTACGTGCACCGTCATCGGGAACATATCGACCGTTGCCAGGCGTTCTGCTTTGTATCCGTTCGCGGTCAGATACTTCAGATCTCTTGCCAGTGTCGCGGAATCGCAGCTGACGTAGACGACTCTTTCCGGCTGCATTTTGACAATGGTCTCAAGCAGGGCTTCATCGCAGCCTTTTCTTGGCGGATCGACTACGATCACATCGGCTTTGACGTTTTCGGTTTCGTATTTGTGAGGCAGGATTTCTTCTGCTTTGCCAACATAAAACTCTGCATTTTGGATGCCGTTTCGTCTGGCATTGTCTTTCGCATCTGCGATGGCAGGCGGCACAATCTCTACGCCGTAAACCTGTTTTGCTTTCTGTGCAAGGAACAGGGAGATGGTTCCGATGCCGCAGTAGAGATCCCATACCGTCTCTTTTCCGGTCAGTCCTGCGTATTCCAGTGCTTTTCCGTAAAGCTTTTCGGTCTGTACCGGGTTGACCTGATAGAAAGACAGCGGGGAAATGCGGTATTTGACGTTTCCGATATAATCTTCGATATAATCCTGACCCCAAATCGGCTGGATTTCTTTTCCGAGGATCACATTTGTCTGCTCAGTGTTGACATTTGCCATGATTGCGGTCATGCCCTCGATCTTCTGAAGCCTGTCCACCAGTTTTTCAACCTGTGGAATCTTTCTGCCATTGATCACGAGGCAGACCATCAGTTCTTTTGTGGTAAATCCCTTGCGGATCAGTACGTGACGCACCAGCCCTTTTCCGGTCTTTTCATCATATGGCTCTACTTTACAGACTTCCATCCACGAAATGACTTCGTTTAAGATTGCTTCATTTTCTTCTGCTCCGAGCAGACAGTCGGTGTTTGCTATGATGCTGTGCGTGCGGCCTGCATAAAATCCGGCAATGATTTTTCCGTTTTTATCGCGGCCGATCGGAAACTGTGCTTTGTTGCGGTAGTGAAATGGCTCTTCCATGCCGCAGATCGGCTCTACTTCCATCGCAGAAAGATCCAGACCGCCGAGGCGTCTTAAATTGTTGCAGACTTTGTTTTCTTTAAAGGTAAGCTGACGTTCATAAGACATCTGCTGGATCTGACATCCGCCGCACTGTCTGGCAACCGGACACGGTGCCTGGATGCGGTCCGGTGACGGCACAAGAATTTCCATCAGCCTTGCATAGCCATAACGTTTTTTCATTTTCATGATTTTGACTTTCACCTGATCGCCCGGGATCGTGTCTTTGACAAAAAGTGCAAATCCATCTGCTTTTCCCACGCCGGAACCGTCTGAGCTGATATCCTCTATGGTAATTTCCAGCATATCGTCTTTTTTCATAAATTTAATTCCTCCATGAACAGAAACTTTTCCGGCTTCTTTAACTGTTTCACATTGTCTGATCAGATACTTGTCTTGCGGATATTTGACTCAAACAGGCGGTTATAACCAAGCCAGTCATTGTTATCGTTATTGCTCTTTAATGCTTCTTTAAATGTCTCGAGTTTTGCATCGGTATTGTCTGCAAAATTCAGTGCCAGTGCTTCTGCCAGTGCCGGCTTTTTCGGGGAACCGTATTCCAGTTCTCCGTGATGTGCCAGAATGCAGTGTTTCAGTTCACTTGCCAGTTTTTTCGGAAAATTCGGAATGCGGCGGATACTTGCTCCGACCAGTTCCACGCCCATCACGATATGGCCGAGAAGCTGTCCGTCATCCGTGTAATCGTTTTCCGGAAATCTGGAGATTTCTTTCATTTTTCCCACATCGTGGAACAGTGCCGCACATAACAGAAGGTCTTTATTTAAAAACGGATACTGTTTTACATAGTAATAGCAGAGTTTTGTCACATTTAAGGTATGCTCCAGAAGTCCGCCCACAAATCCGTGATGCACGCTCTTTGCCGCAGAATGTCCTTTGAACGCTTTGATAAAAGCTTCATTTTCCACAAAATAGCTGTCTGTAAGCTGCTTCAGATACGGATTCTCGATTTTATGCACATACGTGAGCAGCTCTTCGTACATCTCATCAATGTTTCGCTCACTGACCGGCAGATAATCTTCTTCGATATATTCGCCTTCTCTTGCTTTTCGTACTCTTTTGATGGAAACCTGTAATGCTCCCTGAAAACTTGTGACATCTCCAACCACATCGATATAGTCCAGCATATCGAAATCCTCAATTCCCTGAGAGTTCGGATCCCAGATTTTGGCATCGATCACTCCTGTTTTGTCCTGAAGGATCACATTCTCATATGATTTGCCGTTTTTTGTCATCGCAGACTGTCTGTATTTGCAAAGATAAATTCCTGAAAGTCTCTCGCCTTCGTGCAATGTTTCAATATATTTCATTGTTTTGACCTTTCTCTTATTAAATAAACATGAATGGTTCCGTGCAGGACAGATCACTTGCTGCCGGTACCATGATCTTATCTGTTTCGTTATCTGGCTCCCATGACCAGTTTCATTTCTACATCGGCATAACCGCCGATACTTTTTCTGCGGACCTTGATTTTTAAGGTATCACCTTCCTGATATTTCCGCAGAATGTCTTCGTACTCGGACATCGAGCCAACGCTTTCCCCGTTGATCTCTGTGATCACATCGGCTGCCTGTATCCCGGCATACATGGCCGGTGAATCTGTGTTCACTTTCTTGACATAAATACCGTAAGGAACGCTGAAATGCTCTGCCACATCGGCACTGACGCTCTTTCCGACCACACCGGTATAAGGAAGCGACCTGCCTGCTGCCAGCATTTCCAGCAGATAGCTGATATCAGAAATGCCAAGTGCAGTCAACGTATCTGCCGCACCAGTCTGTTTGAATTTCTGTGCCACAATGCCGACCATATTTCCATCCAGATTCAGCAGAAATCCATAGCTCATATCGCTGGCCGCCATGTCCGTTGCGATCACCCTATACTCTCCGTCCACATCTTCACACTCCGTAATCGAAGTGATCATGCCATAATTAATCGAATCTGTATACCCCATTGGACTTCCGACTGCGATCACCGATTCCCCTTTTTCTACGCTGGAAATTCCTTTGATCGAAATTGCGGAAATGCTCTGGATCGTGGATTCCTTTATACTTTTGAGCGGAATCTCCAGAATCGCAAGCTCTGTCACCGTATCCTGCCGTCTGACAGCTGCATCTGCGACCTCTCCGCCCGGGAAGGTTACTGTAATCTGCTGTGCACTCTTGATAAAACGACTGGAAGTCAGGATGTAAAGCCAGTTGCTGTCCACGCGGAACACCAGTCCGGAAGTCTCCGTCACATTCTCATAGCTTTCACTGAACCAGTCCATTTTTGCCACATAGCTTTTAATCTTTACCAGAGAATTTTCTGCAGAATCTACCACATTTTTCATCTGATCATAGTGCATGCGGTATTCTTCGATTGCATCTGTTTCTTTGCTGTTCTTTTTCCTGCCTTTTGCCGTCTCCTTTTCGTCATCCGCTTTCTGCTCTGTCTGTCCGGTTTCTGTCTCCTGAGTATGTGTCTCTTCCTGAACCATCACGATCTGTGTCGGCTCATCCGGCTTTCCAAACTGATTGCTCGCCCACGGCTGTACGATCGCGAACATCACACCCGCCGCCACCCCGAAAATAAGTGCCAGGGCAATCGCCGCTGCCCCCTGCGTAAACCACTTACGTCGGTAGAACGGCTTTTTCTTGATCTGTTCATTGATAAAATGAAACTCTTTCTTCTCGTTCTCACCCATATACCTGATCCCTTCTGCTATTATAGGCTTTTCGCTCAAAATACCTTTTGACCATACCCACATTATAGGGTACAATAGAAAAATAGTAAAGTTATAATTATAGGATGCCAGGGGCAAAAGCCTGAAACTACGATGTGCTTGCACAGGAGTGGTTTTATGGCTTAATGCCCCGCCCGACGTGAGCATAAAAGTGAAGCGGAAGCTTCACGATATGCGAATGGCGGACAGAATTGTGGGAGTACGAAGTACGGAACAATTCGTATGGCATCTTTTGTTACACATCACTACAAGAGGTATGCTATATGAACCCAAAGGCTTTAAAAACTTTAGAATATAATAAAATCATTGACAAACTCACAGAATTTGCCGGTTCGGCACTTGCAAAAGAGACGTGCCGCAATCTGCAGCCATCCACGGATCTGTACGAGATTCAGGCTCTCCAGAAGGAGACAAGCGATGCCCTTTCCCGTATTTATCAGAAAGGTGCGGTATCGTTCCGCGGCGTCCGCGACATCCGCGGCTCCATCAAGCGTCTGGAGATCGGTGCGATCATCGGTATCAATGAACTGCTTTCGATCTGCAGTCTTCTTGAGGTCTGCAGCAAGGTAAAGGCTTATTCCAGAAATGACCGTGATCCTGATTTTGAGGATTCTCTGGAAGCTATGTTTCAGGCACTGCAGCCTCTGACACCGGTTTCTTCCGAGATCCGCAGATGTATCGCCTCGGAGGAGGAATTAAATGACGATGCCAGTCCTGCACTGTTCAAGATCCGCCGCTCCATGCGTCAGATCAACGACAAGGTCCACGCTCAGCTCCAGACGATGGTAAATGGCTCCGCCCGCACCTACTTGCAGGATGCGGTTGTCACCATGCGAAACGGACGCTACTGTATCCCGGTCAAAGCAGAGCACCGCGGACAGATTCCGGGCATGATCCATGATCAGTCCTCCACCGGTTCTACCCTGTTTGTGGAGCCGATGGCTGTCATCAAACTGAACAATGACCTGCGTGAACTGGAATTAAAAGAAGAAAAAGAAATCGAGATGATCCTTGCCACCTTAAGTGCCAGATGTGGTGAAGAAACCGAAGCTCTGCGTGATGACCTGGATCTTCTGACAAAACTGGATTTTATTTTTGCCAGAGCACAGCTCTCCCGCTCAATGAACGGCACACAGCCGGATTTCAACGAGGAAGGCCGTATCCTCATCAAAAAAGGAAGACATCCGCTTCTCGATAAAAAGAAAGTCGTTCCGATCGACATTCAGCTCGGTAAGGATTTTGAACTGCTGATCATCACCGGTCCGAATACCGGCGGTAAAACCGTTTCCCTGAAAACAGTCGGACTTTTTACCCTGATGGGACAGGCCGGACTGCATATCCCGGCATTTGACCACTCAGAGCTTTCCGTATTTCACGAAGTTTTTGCGGATATCGGCGATGAGCAGAGCATTGAGCAGAGTCTCAGTACTTTTTCCGCCCATATGACAAATACGGTATCGATCTTAAAAGAAGCGGATGACCGTTCGCTCGTGTTGTTCGATGAGCTTGGTGCCGGAACCGATCCGACCGAAGGTGCAGCCCTTGCAATCGCGATCCTTTCCAACCTGCATCGCCGCGGTTCCCGCGTTATGGCAACCACGCACTACAGCGAATTAAAGGTGTTTGCACTTTCCACACCGGGCGTGGAAAACGGCTGCTGCGAGTTTGATGTGGAAACTCTGCGTCCGACTTACCGGCTGCTGATCGGTGTTCCGGGTAAAAGTAATGCTTTTGCGATTTCTCAGAAACTTGGTCTGTCACAGGACATTATCGAGGAAGCAAAAACACATTTGACCAAACAGGATGAAGATTTTGAAGATTTACTTGCTGATCTGGAGCAAAAACGTGTTACAATAGAACAGGAACGTGACCAGATCAATTCCTATAAAGAAGAGATCCGCGAATTAAAGCAGCGTCTTGAATCCAAACAGGAAAAACTGGACTTAAGCCGCGACAAGATTCTCCGTGAAGCAAATGAGCAGGCACGCAATATTTTGCAGGAAGCCAAAGATTATGCCGATACTACGATCCGCAATTTCCAGAAATATGGAAAGGCTGCCGGCGTGTCTGCCAAAGACATGGAAAAGGAACGCGGCAAACTGCGTGAGAAAATGTCCACAGTTGACAAAAAGCTTTCTGCGAAGAATGCGGCTCCGAAAAAATCGCATAAACAGCTTACCGCCAAAGATCTGCACATCGGCGACAGCATAAAGGTACTGAGCCTGAACCTCAAAGGTACGGTCAGCACGCTGCCGGATGCAAAAGGCAACCTGTTTGTTCAGATGGGAATCCTGCGTTCTCAGGTAAACATCCGGGATCTGGAAAAACTGGATGATACCGTGATCACCGGAGGCAATTTCAGCAAGACCGGTTCCGGCAAGATCAAAATGTCCAAATCGGCATCTGTCAGCACAGAGATCAATCTGCTCGGAAAGACCGTCGACGAGGCGATCATGGAGCTGGATAAATATCTTGACGATGCTTACATTGCCCACCTTCCTTCCGTCCGTATCGTACACGGAAAAGGTACCGGTGCACTTCGAAAAGGTGTTCACAATTATCTCCGCCGCCAGAAGCATGTCAAGAGCTATCGCCTTGGCGAATTCGGCGAGGGTGATGCCGGAGTTACGATCGTGGAGTTCAAATAAAACTGTTAAAATCAATAATGCCTTAAGAATTGTTCCGTACTTCGTACTCTCACAATTCTATCCGACATTCGCATATCGTGAAGCTTACGCTCCACTTTTATGCTCATATCGGTGCAGGTCATTAAGCCATAAAACCACTCCTGTGCAAGCACATCGTGGTTTCAGGCTTTTGACCTTAGCATTATTAAATATTATTTAAAAACATGAGGAGTATATATTATGGTAAACAGACAAAAGATTATGATTGTTGATGATGATGAGAACATTGCAGAGCTGATCTCTTTGTATCTCACCAAAGAGTGTTTTAACACGCGAATTGTTCACGACGGCGAAAGTGCCATGCGTGAATTTGATACTTACGGACCGAATCTGGTCCTGCTGGATCTGATGCTTCCGGGCATGGACGGCTATCAGGTATGCCGCGAACTGCGTCAGCGTTCTTCCGTGCCGATCATCATTCTGTCTGCAAAGGGTGAGGTGTTTGACAAGGTACTCGGTCTGGAACTTGGTGCAGATGATTACATGATCAAACCGTTTGATTCCAAAGAGCTGGTTGCCAGAGTCAAAGCAGTTCTCCGCCGTTTCCAGCCAGAGAAATCTTCCAGTTCACAGAATTCCGGCAAGATCGTGGAATACCCGGATCTGATCGTAAATCAGACCAACTATTCTGTTATCTATAAAGGATCTACCGTTGACATGCCGCCAAAAGAACTGGAACTGCTCTATTTCCTGGCTTCTTCACCAAACCAGGTTTTCACAAGAGAACAGCTGCTGGATCACATCTGGGGCTATGAATACATCGGCGATACCCGTACGGTTGACGTACATATCAAACGTCTCCGGGAAAAGATCAAAGGAAATGATTCCTGGGCACTGACCACCGTATGGGGTATCGGCTATAAATTTGAGGTTAAAAACATATGAAACGCAGACTTTACCAAAAACTCATTCTGGCATGGATCTGTTTCGCCGTACTGAGTTTTGTATCCGTAGCTGGTATCACTTCTTCGCTTGTGGAAAAGCATCTGATCAAAAACAGGACAGAAGGCATGTACCGCGAAGCAAATGTGATCGCTGCCGGAAGGCTCGCACAGAATTACACCGAGCGGGCTTCTTTGCAGGACACCTACACGAACCTGCTGGCCGTCGCCTCTTACCAGTCCATGCGGCTCTGGCTGATGGACAGTAATGGCAAGATCCTGATCGATACGGCTGTCGGCTATGATCAGTCAAAGATCACGCAGCTGGATTCTTTTGATCCGGCATCCCTGTCCGGCAATTATTATCAAACCGGTCGCTTTTTTGACTATTTTGATGAAGATATGCTCAGTGTGGTCGCACCGATCACATCCAACTACATCACGAAAGGCTACATTGCAGTCCATTATGAAAAGAACAAACTGGAAACGGAGAAAAATTCCATTCTCAACTGTTCCTACATCACACTGGCTATGATCCTGGCTCTTTCTCTGATCGTATTGATTACATTTACATTTGTAGTATATTTTCCGATCCGCCGCATCATACACGGAGCAGATGAATATGCCGCCGGCAACCTGAACTACAAGATCCCGGTCGAATCCAACGATGAAATCGGTTACCTTGCCGCTTCTATGAATTATATGGCAGGCGAGCTGAACAACTCCGGCGAAAGCCAGCGAAAATTTATTTCCAACATTTCGCATGATTTCCGTTCTCCGCTTACTTCCATCAAAGGGTACGTAGAAGCCATGCTGGACGGCACGATCCCACCGGAAATGCAGGAGCGATACCTCAATGTCGTTCTCTCAGAAACAAACCGTCTGACCAAGCTCACAAAAGGACTGCTGACTCTCAACAACTTCGATGATAAGGGAACGTACCTGGAACTTGCAGATTTCGACATCAATGCGATCATCCGCCAGACTGTGGAAACCTTCCGCAGCCTGTGCTGGGACAAACACATTTCTTTCCAGCTTACGTTCGAAGAAGAGTCACTGTACGTCAATGCCGATGTTGGAAAGATCCAGCAGGTTCTCTATAATCTGATCGACAACGCCGTAAAATTCAGTCATCCAGATTCTCTGATCTACATCTCTTCTCTGGAAAAGCACGGAAAAGTCTTTGTATCTGTAAAAGACACCGGCGAAGGCATCGCAAAGGACAGCTTAAATAAAATATGGGAGCGTTTCTATAAGAGCGATCCATCCAGAGGAAAAGATAAAAAAGGCACCGGACTTGGTCTTTCGATCGTCAAAGAGATCATCCAGGCCCACGGTGAAAATATCAACGTTGTCAGCACGCAGGGCGTAGGAACCGAGTTTACATTTACACTGCCATGCAGCAAGAACAAAAAATGACGGAGATTTTGTAAATGTGCAAATGAACGTTGCAAAAATAGTTTTGTAAAAAATAGTACGCCATGATGATTCGAAAACAATCTCACGACGGAAGCCTCGCTACCGTCAGAGCGATTTGTTTTCGAATTCATCATGGCTGTCTTATTTTACGCACTATGTTTTTCAATGCATTTCGTTTGCACATTAAGAAAACCTCCGCAGCTATCCCTTCCAGTGCAGCCGGTGCAGGTCGCCTTCCAGCTGCATATGATCGAAGTGATTCTGGCGAAGTGCCTCATAAAGCACGATTGCCACAGAATTGCCAAGATTCAGGGAGCGGATATCATTGATCATCGGGATACGGATCGCCGTCTCCTGATTCTCTACCAGAATTTCTTCCGGGATCCCGGCACTTTCTTTTCCGAACATAATGTAACAATCCGGCTCATAGGCCACTTCCGTGTAGGTTTTTTTTGCCTTGGTTGTCGCCATATAGATCTTGGCTCCCGGATTCTTCTCCAGAAAGTCCGCATAATCAATGTAAGTAGTCACATCGAGATCTTTCCAGTAATCCATCCCGGCTCTCTTTAATGCCTTTTCGTTTAAGCGGAAGCCAAGCGGCTCGATCAGATGCAGTCTTGTCCCGGTTGCCACACAGGTTCTGCCTATATTTCCGGTGTTTGCCGGAATCTCCGGCTCAAAGAGCACGATATTCAGCTTTGCCATTATCTGCTGCCCTCTTCTTTCAGTCTCTTCACGAAATCTGCCATGCGGTCCAGTGCTTTCTTAAGATCTTCCAGTGAATAAGCATAGGAAATTCGCATGTACCCTTCGCCACACTCACCAAATGCACTTCCCGGAACGACAGCGACCTTCTCCTCTTTCAGCAGTCTGGATGCAAACTCATCCGAAGTCATGCCAAACTCTTTAATGCATGGGAATGCATAGAAAGCTCCAAGCGGCTCAAAGCACGGCAGTCCCATCTCTGCAAATGCATGCAGCAGATAACGTCTTCTGCCATTGTAGGATTCACGCATTTTGATCACATCATCATCGCCGTTTCTCAGTGCTTCTACGGCTGCATACTGGCTGTTGGTCGGAGCACACATGATCGCAAACTGATGTACCTTTGTCATCTGCTTGATGATCTCCTTTGGTCCGCACGCATAGCCAAGTCTCCATCCTGTCATTGCGTAAGCCTTAGAAAATCCGTTCATGGTGATCGTGCGTTCTTTCATGCCCGGCAGACTTGCGATCGATACATGATCTCCTGCGTAGGTCAACTCAGAATAAATCTCATCAGAAAGCACGTAAATATCGTGGCGGATGATCACTTCTGCGATCGCTTCGAGATCTTCTCTTGTCATAACCGCACCGGTCGGATTGTTCGGGAACGGCAGTACCAGAAGTTTTGTCTTATCGGTGATCGCATCCTCCAGCTCCTGTGCCGTTAAACGAAACTCATTCTCTGCTTTCAGGTTGATGACAACCGGAACACCGTCCGCTAAAACAGCACACGGCAGATAAGATACAAAACTTGGCTGTGGGATCAGCACTTCATCGCCCGGATTTAACAGTACACGCATCGCAAGGTCGATCGCCTCACTTCCACCTACGGTGATCAGCGTCTCGTCGATCGTATAGTCAACTTTGCATCTGCGACTTAAATATCTGCAGATCTCCTCACGCAGCTCTTTTAAACCTGCATTGGATGTGTAGAAAGTCCTTCCTCTCTCCAGACTGTAGATACCCTCATCACGGATATGCCACGGCGTATCAAAATCCGGTTCTCCCACACCAAGCGAAATGACATCGTCCATCTCGCTTACAATATCAAAAAATTTTCTGATTCCGGAAGGCTGAAGCCCCAGAACTTTATCGGAAATTACATTTTTCATGGTGTCACCAGCATCCTTTCATCTTTGCTTTTCTTTGTAAAAATCGTTCCGTGATCTTTATATTTTTTCAGGATGAAATGAGTGGCTGTACTTAAAACAGAATCCAGTGTGGAAAGCTTGTCAGAAACAAAACCTGATACCTGTTTCAGAGTCTTTCCTTCCAGAATGACCATCAGATCATAGGCACCGGAGATCAGATATACGCTTCTTACCTCCGGATAATTATAAATACGCTCTGCGATGGAATCAAATCCCTGTCCACGCATCGGAGTGACACGCACTTCGATCAGAGCGGTTACTTTCTCATCGGAAACCTTTTCCCAGTCGATCAGTGTGTGATAACCGCAGATGACCTTTTCCTCTTCCATCTTTGCGATCTCATTCATGATCGTTACTTCATCGCTGCCAAGTAAAACAGCCAGTTCTTTCGGATCAATACGGCTGTTTTTTTCTAAAAATGTCAATATCTGTTCTCTCATTTTTAAGCCTCCTTCTAATCGAACACCTTTTCCAGTTCCTCTTTCTGAGGACGGTCCAGGTATCTCTTTTTTCCCTGATTATAAATGATACGGTCATTGCCATCGTTCGTTCTTCCGATCACGGCTGCGTGAATCCCTTCACGTTCCAGCACGGAAACCAGCCCAAATCCGTCTTCCACTGCCACAAGAAGTGCCCCAGTGGAATCGGTATAGTAGGGATTCAGGTCAAAAAACTCGCAAATCTCCACAGTCTCCTGGCGGATCGGTATTTTCCGAAGATCAATTTCCATACCTGCATTTATCTGCTCCAGCATATTCCAGAGCCCGCCTAATACCCCGCCTTTTCCAAGCGGGTAAATGGCGGCAGCACCATACCCTCCTGAGATCTGGTACTCTCGCTCTGTGGACAGATAGCAGGTAAAACCTGCCGCATCACGTATCATCACGGACGGAAAACGGCTGGACAGCTCTTCTGCCCTGCACGAAGCAAGGACGGAAGTGCCTTTTAATGCTATCCATTTTGTCAAAACAAGATCCATAGTTTATATCCTTCTATCAATTTTTTACTCAATAACAGCTCCGTTTGTCGGGTCATCCGGCAGTGCCACATCCGGTGTGGAACTTCCATCTCCACCCTGCGTATTGTCTGCTGCGGAATCGCTCTGTGCCTGTGATTCGCTCTGCTGCTGATCCTGTGCCTGTGATTCACTCTGTGTCTGATCCTGTGCCTGTGACTCACTCTGTGCCTGATTCGCTGTCGCTGTACTTGTCTGTCCGTAATTTCCGCTTATGATCGCCTGAACCTGATCCAGGTCATTGTTTGCGATCGCAGACTGTATCGCCGCTGCCACAGTCGGGTTATCCGTATTTACTCCGACATCATAGCAGACCGGCGTTGCCTGATACGTACTGGAGTTCACCTGTTCTTTTGTCGTCTCACCATTTTCGGTAACATATTTCCACAGAACCGCGGTAAGCCCCTGCAGTGCTCCCTGTGTCTGGCTTAAGTAGCCGACCGGCTGATCCGTGGCATAGAGTGCTACACCATCCGCAGTCGTTGTTCCGGTTGTCTCGCTGACGTATTCTACCGTACGATTTGGATCTCTTGTCTCATGGCCATAGATCGTGAACGTCAGCTCGCCGCCGTAAGCATAGCCGGAAATATAAATCGGGTAGTCCGTATTATTCGCAAAACGAAGATCCATCAGTCCCTCTGCGATCGCCGCATCTTTGGAAGGATCCACATAAGTAACGATCATGGTATGATTGTGGCGTTCCAGCACTTCCAGTTCTGCATTTAAAACTGCATTGTAAAGTGTTGTGGAAACCTGGCAGATACCGCCGCCGTAACTGTCTACGACTTTTCCACTCTCATAGGAAGGAGCCAGCTCGTAGCCGTTCTCTTCAGTAAACGGAACGACTGCATCCGTTACGGAGAACTCTTCTCCCGGCATCAGGATATGTCCGTTTAACTTCTCTGCACCTGTCTCTACATTTTTGTTTCTGCCTGTGGTCGATCCGTAGTATGTAGTGGCTGTTCCGAGTACATCAGTGATGCTCGCCAGATCCTCCGTTGTACACTCCGGCTCTTTGATATCGGCCGCCAGCTCGATCGTAGTATTTTTGCCGTCCCAGTCAGTTTTGAGAGATTTCAAAATCTTTTTGACCGATTTCTCCACATTCAGCTCAATTCCATTTTCGCCCTGAACGACTTCAAAAGCACCATTTTCCGTAGAAAGCTGTGCATCGGTCGGTTCCCGGTTGAAGACATCTTCTTTTTCCTCCAGAACTTTCTGGATGCTGCTTCTGTCTACAGAATAATCTATGTCATATTTTCTGGATTCATTCTCCAGATCCTTTTTGTCTTTGTAACGTTTGATGATGTTGCCGGATTTGCCAAGCTCCGCCGCCTCCTGCACAACCTCTTCATTTGCCCAGGAAAGTCCGAGATCTCCCGCACTTACCACGGTCTCCTGATCATCTACTTTTAAGGTAATGTTCGCCGCTTTCGCTTCGCTCATACCATCTTCCACTGCTTTTTTCGCTTCTTCCTGCGTCATCCCGGAGACATCCACGTCTCCGATATATACGCCCTGGCTGATCGTCTGATCAGAATCTTCGGCAGCCATAACCCCTTTCGGCAAAAAAGCAACTGCACCTGTAACAGCCAGTGCTGCCATCAGTCCTAAAACTCCGATTTTTTTCATAATAATCATTTACCTCCATATCACCTGTGTGATACTTTAAAACATTCCAATAACAGCTGCCAGCGTAGGAAGTACCATCGCGATCACGATCAGTACCACGAGAATCCCGGAAAGAATCCGTTTTGTTTTTTTGTCACGAAAATGCATCATATCAATCACCCCTTATCATTTTCCCATACTGTAATATGATTCTGTCTGTAAGCCTGGAAGCCTGACTTCTCGTCAGCAGATCCAGGGCAACATTCGTTTCTATTTTATGATATTTCATCAAATCATTCAAGTAGACTTTTTGTATTTTCGTTGCCGGTACATCTTTTCTTACCTTATAAGTAAGTTTTTTCGGCTCAAAGTAAGTTTCGTTTTCCTCAGAAAATGCTTCTGTCAGTTTCTGATACAGCCGGCTCGCCGCATCCGCATCGTCGCACGCACGGTGCCATCTCTCCTCCCGGATCTGATAATAATCACACAGATCACCTAACTTCCGGCTCGGCAGTTCCGGCAGAAATTTGCGTGCGATCGCAAGGGTATCGATCGCCATATCCGGGAAGGTTTTCCCCATGTTTGCCGCGTTTTGCTGAAGAAATCCAAAATCAAAGCCTATGTTATGCCCAAGGATCACGGATTGTCCACAGAATTCCAGAAATTCCGGCAATACTGTGTGGATTTCCCTGCCCTGCTGTGCCATTTCGGTCGTGATCCCGGTCAGCTCTGTGACATGCTCCGGAACCGGAAATCCTGGATTTACCATGGCAGTGTAGGTCTCCGTCACTTCCATATCCCGGACTTTCACCGCACCGATCTCCAGGATCGCATCTTTTCTCGGGCTCAGTCCCGTCATTTCCAGGTCAAGTGCCACATAATCTCTTATCATACCCTTTCCTCTTCCTTCCGTTCCAGAATCCGATACGTTTTTGCATCTTTTGTGAGCGGATCTCGCCTTTTATAATCAAACAGCGTCCATTTTCCCTTCGAATCGACCTCAACGTGCGTCATATTCAGGATCTGTTTCCAGCTGTAGCCTTCGTAGTCTTTCAGATAACGCTTTTCCTCCGCTTCTTTTCTGAAAAATTCCTGGATCTCGCTCTTATATCCTGAAAGATCCGCAGCCCAGGACGGACGGCTCTTGCTCTTTTCCCTCAAGTAAAGATCCATCAGAAGATCATCCTCATATTTCGGTGCATGTTCTTTCTTCACATAGGAAAGAATAAAATCGTGCAGAATATCAAAGCGTCTCATGCGTGAATGTTTCAGTCCGTTCAGCCCGTTTTCTTCATAATATTCTGCCAGTGCCTCGTACATGGCAAACGGTGTGTCAAACTCCGCCTCCAGTGCCAGCATTGTACAGCGGAACTGACAGCTGTTATAGTAAACCTCAACCATCTCTTCTATGCCTTTTAAATAGATGACTTCATCGTAAGTCAGCCAGTTTGTCGATAAAACCTCGTACATAGGGCGTGTATGGTAAACGATCCCATATTCTCCTGCTTTCTCATGCATTTTTGAGCCTTTTAAGACTTTCAGAAAACCAAGCTGGAACTGCTGCGGCCGCAGGCGGTAGACATCGTTGAAGGATTTTTTGAAGCTCTCCAGATTCTCATACGGCAGCCCGGCGATCAGATCCAGATGCTGATGGATATTTTCGGCACTTGCCACCCGCTGCACTTTCTGTGTAACCATATCAAAATCCATTACACGGTCGATCTCATGGATGGTCTGTATGTTTGTGGACTGCACACCAATCTCGAGCTGGGCAAGTCCCGGCCGGAATGTGGCAAGCAGACCCATTTCTTCTTCATTTAAAATATCTGCCGCAATCTCAAAATGGAAGTTTGTGATGCCATTGTCATGCTCTTTGATGTAACGCCAGATTGCCATGCTGTGTCTGTGATTGCAGTTAAACGTCCGGTCCACAAACTTGACCTGCGGCACTTTATGATCCAGGAAAAACTGCAATTCCTTCTCTACCAGCTCCATGCTTCGAAGCCGCACCCGCTTATCGATCGAAGAAAGGCAATAACTGCACGAAAACGGGCAGCCTCTGCTCGTCTCATAATAGAGAATACGATTCTCAAACGGCATCATATTTTCATATTCTTCATATATAAAAGGAATTTCATCCAGACTGATCGGTGCCTGCGGCAGTCCCTGACTGATCTCCCCTTTCGGGTCCCGCCATACAATACCATGGCACTCGTCCAGTTTGTTCACCGCCTCTTTGCCATATATCTGGTAAAGTCCGGCAAGTTCACAAAAAGTCCGCTCACCCTCGCCTTTCATAATGCCGCGAAATTCCGGATGCTTCGCCAGAAATTTCTCTGCATCATAGGAAACCTCCGGTCCGCCTCCCCAGATTTCCAGATCCGGCAGAACCTTATACAGATCTGCTGCAATATCCTGAACAAATTCCAGATTCCAGATATAGCAGGAAAATGCCACCACATCCGGCTTTCTCTGATAAATATCCATCAGAATATCGTCTCGTCGGTGATTGATCGTATATTCCGTAAGTTCCACCTCAATTCCTCTCTTTGCCGCATAACTCTTCAGGCAGTACACCGCAAGATTGGAATGTATATATTTCGCATTGATTGCGACCAGCAATATTTTCATGCCATCCTCCTGATACAGGCAACTCCCCGCACTTCAAACCGAACGCCGGACATTACCTGATTTGATTAAACTTCCTGTTCATCCGCTCTCTTCCCCCGGATGTTTTTCAACTAAGTATCACGCAAAGAAATACATCTGTCAAGCGGATTCCGTTTTGCCGTGTCTTCCGGCATCCATGTACCCGGATGCTCATCCTCAAAATCCCCCTTTTGCATTGAATCGTCGCAAAAATTTAAACTTTTTATTTTTTTTGAATTTTTTTAAAATTTCCTGTTGACAAATGCATATTTCTATTGTATTATATGACCTGTGAGTTGCGGAACACAACTTACAAACACAAAGAAATGCGCGAGTGGCTCAGTTGGTGGAGCGCGACCTTGCCAAGGTCGAGGCCGCGGGTTCGAGTCCCGTCTCGCGCTTTTATTTTTTATTCTTTTACTTTATTGCTTTAATTCATTAAATCACTCATAATACCTGTCATACCTAATCTGAAATCCGCCAGCTTTCCCAAAACCGTATTTTCCGTCTTATCCCGCATTCTTCTCTGACAGCAGAAAACCCCGGGAACCTTTTATCTTAATCAAAAGAAAGGCTTCCGGGTTTTTTATCTTATCAACTGTTTTTATTTTTCTTATTTCCCGTGTCGGAGCACAATCCCGGACAGCGGCGGCAATGTCAACTCAATTTTTCCGCCATGCACTTCTGTAAAGTACTGCTCGGTCGTATAGCCCTGTGCATGCGTCAGCATCAGGCGTTCCATTTTACAGTTATGCTGCGGCACATTTACCTGCCATACAGACAGGGTGATCGTCTGCTCATTCAGATCGTTGTTAAATGCCACAACCATCTGCTCGTCCTGCGAGAATCTTCCATAAGAAAGTACGTTATGTCTCTGCTCCAGGAATTTCAGGGAGCCATGTGTCAGCACAGGACATGCTTTGTGGATACGGATCATTTCTTTGTGGAATGTGATCAGGTCGTGATTTTCCTCGCCCCACGGATAGGTCCTGCGGTTGTCCGGATCGGTAAATCCACAGACTCCGGCCTCATCGCCGTAATAGATCGTCGGTGCTCCCGGCCAGGTCATCTGCATCACAACGGCCTCACGCATGACCGCCACGTTGATATCCTGGGAGGCTGCCTCATATCCCAAGTTCGCCACACGCCCTACTTTGTGGTTCGTTCTGGTCAGGAAACGAGAATGGTCATGGTTGGAAAGCTCGTTCATCGCCACCTGAAGCGACGGTGCCAGAAAGCTTGCCATATGATGACGCATTGCTCCGGTAAATGCTGCTTCATTGCCGAGCAGGTCGCCGCGGAACTCATCGCTGTGCTTTTCCATTCCGGTAAAGAACCAGGTCAGTGGCTCCATAAAGGCATCATAATTCATAACGGTATCCCATTCATCACCGCGAAGCCAAGACTTGGCATCGCCGTAATGTTCTGCCAGAATGATCGCATTCGGATTGGCCTCTTTTACGACTTTGCGGAATTCTTTCCAGAACTGATGGTTATATTCATTGGAAAATCCAAGGTCAGCAGCCACATCCAGTCTCCAGCCATCGACATTGAACGGCGGGGAAACCCATTTCTTTCCGATCTCCAGAATATAATCGTGCAGCTTCGGTGACTGCTCATAGCAAAGCTTCGGCAGGGTATCATGTCCCCACCAGCCATCGTAATTCGGGTTGTACGGCCATGCCTGGTCGTTATTGAATTTGAAAAAACTGCGATAAGGACTGTCTGCGGAAACATAAGCTCCCGGTTCATACCCTTCCTGATTCTCATAAATCTGCTCACGGTCCATCCATTTATTAAAGGAACCGCAGTGGTTGAACACACCGTCCAGGATCACTTTCATGCCCCTGCGGTGAATTTCTTCGACCAGCTGAACAAAAAAAGTGTTGCTGGACTCCAGGTTTGCTTTGTCGGTTACTCGTTTGATGTATTTAGAAGCATGGGCATTGATCGTATCCCCGTCCTTCAGAGTCTCGCCACCGTCGCTTACGATCTTTCCATAGTGCGGATCAATGTAATCATAATCCTGGATATCGTATTTATGGTTGGACGGTGAGACAAAGATCGGGTTGAAATAAATAACATCCACGCCAAGATCCTGCAGATAATCCAGCTTGTTCATCACGCCTTGAAGGTCACCGCCGTAAAATTCACGCACGCCCATAAAGGATGGGTTCTTCCGCCAGTCAGTCACCTTCCGGGAGTAGTCGCCGATGTAATAGTACTCGCAGTCTTCGACGGTATTGTTCGTGTCCCCGCTTGAAAAACGATCCACAAAGATCTGGTACATAACAGCACCTTTTGCCCATTCCGGCGTGTGGAAACCCGGTGCGATTGTAAAATCATAGACATCGAGGCGATCCCTGGATACACCGATCTTGTTGTAGAAACATCGGATCTTGCCAGCATGTATCTCAAAAAAATAGTGGACGGATTCTTCCTGCATGACCAGACGGATTTTGAAATAATCAAAATCTCCTTCTGATTTTTCGTATTCCATAGCAAGATGCCTGTCATTGCTTACCAGATATACTTTATCAACATTATCTTTCCAGGTTCGGAAACGTATCGTAACAATGTCGCCCGGATCAGGTTCCATCGGTGTTACATAATTTGCCGTCTCATCGCTGAAAAGTGCATTCGGTTTAAACACAGGACGCATCTGTAGCACATACTGACGAAGCTTATCCTGATATTCTATATTTGCTAAGTTCATATTTTCCTCCTAAGAAGACCAAGAGCGTCTTCACACACCCGGATCACGTTCTTACGGCTCTTTTGCGGTCATTTTAAAGGAAACGCCTGCGAGACGTTCATAACCTGCATTCAAACTGTAGAATTATTACTATCTTACACCATATTTTTCAAATTCACAACGAAATAATCCAGAAAAGGGAAAAAGACAGTTCATATGAACTGTCTTTCTTTGGAGAAGGTATTTCTTCTTATGGGGTGTAGCAAAAACTATATAATGTATTGGGGGTTTTACAAGTAATAATATACCACAGGTACAAATTTAAGTGTGCATAATCTTCACAAAATCTAAAATTATTTTTTATGCATTTTCACCAAAAAGGCTTTCAAACTCTTCCCTGCCAATTTTTTCTTTTTCAATCAGAAGCTGTGCACAGCGATGTAAAACATTCATATGCTCCTGAAGAAGTTCTTTGGCTTTTGCATAAGACTCATCAATGATGTTTTTTACTTCACCGTCGATCAGTGCAGCTGTCTGGTCTGCGTAACCCTTTGTATGTGCCAGGTCGCGTCCGATAAAGACTTCATCGTCATCGCTTCCATAATGGATCAGACCGACTTTGTCCGACATACCGTACTGTGTGACCATGGCTCTTGCCATCTGCGTTGCCTGTTTGATATCCTGGGATGCTCCGGTCGTCACATCGCCAAAGATCAGCTCTTCTGCAACGCGTCCCCCAAAGTCCACGATGATATTCTGCAGCATTTTCTTTTTGCTGTTGAACATCTCATCTTCACCCGGAAGCGGCATCGTATAACCGGCTGCCCCCATTCCGGTCGGGATCACGGAGATCGTATGGACCGGTCCCATATCCGGCAGCACATGGAACAGGATCGCATGACCTGCCTCGTGGTAAGCGGTGATCTTCTTTTCTTTCTCGCTGATGATCCGACTCTTTTTCTCCTCGCCGATGCCGACTTTGATGAAGGCACGGCGGATATCTTCCTGCATGATATAGGCACGTTTTGCCTTTGCCGCATAAATTGCCGCCTCATTCATCAGGTTTTCCAGATCTGCCCCGGTAAATCCTGCGGATGTTCTGGCAATCTCTTTGAGATCTACGTCCTCTCCAAGCGGCTTGTTTTTGATATGGACTGCCAGGATCTCTTCTCTTCCGCGTACATCCGGTCGTCCGACGCCGATCTTGCGGTCGAAACGTCCCGGTCTTAAGATCGCCGGATCGAGGATGTCCACACGGTTTGTCGCCGCCATCACGATGATGCCTTCGTTGTATCCGAAACCATCCATCTCAACGAGCATCTGGTTCAGCGTCTGCTCACGTTCATCGTGACCGCCGCCTACGCCGGCTCCTCGTCTTCTGGCAACTGCATCGATCTCATCGATAAAGATGATACACGGTGCATGAAGTTTCGCCTCGGTAAACATATCACGCACACGGGATGCACCGACACCGACAAACATTTCCACGAAATCGGAACCGGAAATGCTGAAGAACGGAACACCCGCTTCTCCTGCCACGGCTTTCGCCAGCAGGGTCTTACCGGTTCCCGGAGGGCCGACAAGCAGCACACCTTTCGGGATACGTGCTCCGACCTGGAGATATTTTTTCGGTTCTTTCAGGAAATCGACAATCTCCTGCAGATCTTCTTTTTCTTCCTGAAGACCGGCAACATCTTTAAACGTAACTTTGCTGTTGTCCGGCATGGTCAGGGTTGCACGGCTTTTGCCAAAATTCATCATCCGGGCATTGCCTCCCGTCGCCTGACGGCTGCCCATCGTAAAAAATACCATAAAGATCACGCAGATCAGAAGCATCGGCAGTACCGTCGTCATAAAAATGCTCTCTTTTTCAACTGTGACCCTGTATGGAATCTGCTTCTGATCCAGAAGCTCTTCTGCCTTTGTCACATCAGAAACATCAAGTGTCAGATTTTCGCCTTGTTTCATGTGAATAGTAAGTTCTCCTGTCACTCCCTGAGAATTCTGTCTGATCTCTACGCCGCTGACCTTATTCTGTGCGACATATTTCTGGAACTGTGAATAGGTGACTCCTGTATTCTCTACGAGGTTGCCCCGGATATAATTGATCCCCAGAACCACAATGATCGCAATAATAACATAGAAGATACTCCCTTTTAGAACATTCTTCAATTCGGGTTCCCCTTTCTACTGCTCTACCACTCCGATGAACGGAAGGTTGCGGTATTTCTGGGCATAATCCAGACCATATCCTACAACAAATTCATCCGGAATGTTGAAAGCAACATAATCTACCTTTACATCCGTCACTCTGCGTTCCGGTTTGTCCAGAAGCGTGCACAGACGGATGCTTGCCGGGTTTCTTTTCTTCAGGATCTCGATCAGATAACTTAAGGTACGTCCGGAATCAATGATATCTTCTACGATCAGGACCTCTTTTCCTTCCAGCGGCTCATCCAGGTCTTTGATGATCTTTACGATACCACTTGATTTTGTCTCCGAACCGTAGCTGCTCACGGACATAAAATCGAGAGATACCGGAACGGTGATTCTCTTTGCCAGTTCACAGGTGAAAAATACGCCGCCTTTGAGCACGCAGATCATATGAACGGACTTGCCGGCATAATCTTTGCTGATCTGCTCACCGATTTTTTTGATTTTTTCATTTACTTCTTCTTCTGTCAACAGTACACGAATCTTATCTTCCATTTTAGTTCTCCTTATCTATTTGTATTTGCAGAATCTTTTTTGTACGTTCTGTTACCTTGTATGCCTCACTGATCCGGTATCCGACCACCCAAAGAATATGGGAGCCGTCCGCAATGAGCGGTATCTCATCCCGTCTCTCTCGCAGGATCTTCTCATCGATCATATACCTTTTCAGAGGCTTTGTCCCGCCTTCTGCATGCACACTGAGAGTATCGCCCGCCTGACGCGTACGAATCTCCAGTCTATGGTTTATGGTATCATAATCAAACCATTTTGTACACTTCTTTTGCGGAATTATTTGCTTTTCATAAGAAAAAACATCGGCTGTAATACGAAGATCTCTCCACCCTGTCACACCCGGGATCTGCAAATTTTCTCCCCTGCACTTTGCAGCTTCATTTCCCTTTTTTCTTATTGATCTGTTTTTCTCAAAAACAAGAAATTCATTTTTATTTACGGCACGTATGCCGCCCGGAAGATTTAATGATTTTCCATTCTGACCGGCTATAAGCTCCAGAAGTGCCCCGATATGCCGGCGGCTGACATCTTTCTGACCGGCGATCATTTTTTCCAGGCAAAATCTTATCAGATATTCCTGCATCAGATGCTCCTGACGGCAGAATCCTTCCCGCTCAAGAAATACTTCCGGCCCCGCTTTTTCCTCATAATGTACGTAACGCTCTGCAAGTTTCTGTACCTGGCTCTGGATATAATCCTCTGCCTCCTGAAGCCGCAGCCCTGCCTGTGCGATATGGCTCGCTGCCTGTCCGTTCACGCCCTGTGCAAGCAGCGGCAGGATCTCCAGGCGGATCCTGTTTCTCGTGTACTCGGTCTGATGGTTCGTCTCATCCGTCCGCCATGTGATCTGACGCCCCCGAAGTGCCGCCTCGATCTCGCTTCTTCTGGTATTTAAAAGCGGGCGGATAATGTTTTCACGCACCGGACGGATCCCGCCAAGTCCTCGAAGACCGCTTCCCCTTGCGAGATTCATCAGAATCGTCTCTGCCTGGTCATCCAGATTATGGGCAACGGCAATCTTGCAGTTTGACCTGCCGCTCTTTTTTGCCGCCTGCTCAAAGGCCTGATAGCGGGCTTTCCGCCCTGCCTCCTCGACCGTCAGGCTGCTTTCCTGTGCCATCTTTTTAATATCACAGGAAACCAGGTGAAACGGTACACCATATTCTTTGCAGAGGTTTTCCACATAGTTCGCATCTGCAAGGCTGTCCTGTCCACGGATCCCATGTTCGATGTGCACAACTTCCATGGAAAACGGGATCTCTTTCTGATATGCAAGCAGTTCAAAGAAAAGGCAGACAGAATCTGCTCCTCCCGAAACTCCGGCAATGACAAAATCTCCCGGCATGATCATCTTCTGTTCTCTGATAAAATTCTGTACCTGTCTCATATGTTCTCTCTATCTTCTTCTCATACCGCCCACCAGAACGGTCATATCATCTCTTGCCTGCTGCCTGTCCGACTGCAATACATAGTTCAGCAGGGATCTGGCAAGTTCTTTTGCATTTTCCGTTTCACTTTGCAGAAGATAATCTTTGATCATCTCCTCCGCATCCATCTGCGGCAGGGCATCCATCACGCCATCGGACACCATGACGATATAATCGCCCTCTTCGAGCCGCTTTCTGGTGCACTCATAATCCACATCCTGAAGGATCCCCATCGGCATGCTGGTCGACGTGATCGTCTCAACCCAGTGTTTTCGCTTCAGAAAGGTCGTTGAAGCACCGATTTTTAAGAATTCACAGTCTCCGGTGTAAAGATCTGCCATGCACAGATCCACCGTCGCCGAACTCTGCCCTTCTGTCTGCAAAAGCATCGAACTGTGGATCAGGCGAATCGCCGTCTCTTTGTCAAAACCGCTGCCAAGAAACTGCTCCAGCAGATCGATCACTGCCTCGCTTTCTTTGTATGCCGCAAGACCGGAACCCATCCCGTCTGAAATGCTGAGGATCATCTGACCGTCCGCCGCTGGAAACAGGGAAAAATTGTCACCGGAGATCACTTCTCCGTCCCTGGCGATCCTCGCCACACCGCCGGTCATGTAATACTGTGGTTCCGTATAAAATAAAATGGTACTGTACTCATAATTTACTACGGTTTTCCCCTGTTCATCCGGCATCAGCCTCGTCCCGAACGCTGCAGACAGAAGTCCTGCCACTTCTTTTGTGCGGATGCATCTGCCCTTCTTTGCCGTGCGGAGTGTCACATAGAGCTGTATATTTCTTGGCTGCCGGATACACCAGATATCCTTGAGGATCATCCCGTGCATCCGCAGGCGGATGTCTGCCTGCTGGCGGATGCTCCCGTCTACGCGTCTGACATCGCAGATATGCCCCGCCGCCTTCCGTATGATGCACGCCGTCTCATGGAGCTGGTCCGCCGCCGCACTTCTGCTCTCCATCAGGCGATTGTGCCACAGCATATCCATTCTCGCTTTTTCAATCTGATCTGCCACCGCTTCAAAAAAGAAGTCTCCGTGCAGACATTGTTTCTGAAGTGCCTCTTTTCTGCCATTGTTCAGCTCTTTCCCCTGGATAATGCTCTCTGCGATCCGGTTGAATCTGCAGATCCCCGTTTCACTTCCATAGTCCCAGCACTGTGCTGCGGCCGAACAGCTGCGGCAGACGCTCGTCTGCACCCGAAAGAGCACCTCATCCATATCCTGCCCGGAAAGTTCCTCCTTTTTGGTAACCATGCCCTGAAACATCCCGGAAAGCTGTTCGAAAGAATCTGCACAACGTAGCAGCTCGCTTCTCCCAAGCTCGCCCGCCGGCAATGTGATCTCATCCCGGTTCAGCCACTCCATACTGACCACACGGATGATCTCCCACAAAAGCCAGAAGCTGCTGACCATCAGTGTAATAATGATAAAATCCCCCATACTGCCTCCTCACACAGCCTTTTCCACGCTGCTTTAACGGATTCAGTATAGCGAATGGCTCCGGAAAATTTTGTCAAAGGCGGTACGCCTCCAAAAAAAGTTTTCGACAAAAAAGAAAGGAAGCTTATCACGCTGCCTTTCTCCTTTTTCTTTAGTTCTCTTCTGGTTTAAAAATAATCTCATCTTCATAGACCAGACCAAGCTTGTCCTTGGCAACCTGCTCCGCATACTCATCTGTCTGCATATAAGCTTCCAGATCAGCAATGTCCTGCGTGCGGGCTTCTTCTGCATCGATCTTGTTCTGCAGCTGTGCCAGCTCTTCGACATATGCCGCATTTCTCTGATCCATTGTATGGCCTCTCAGCAAAAATACTGCAATCAGCACAACAATCACAGTAGAGATGCCAAGCTTTCCTCTTCTCTGTGCCGCATCTCTCCTTCTGCGTGTCTGTTTTCTTTTTTTCATATACCCTTCCCGACTTTCTGACTTACTTTTTGACTATGACCATTCTAACCTGTTTTATCTTCTTTTTCAATGCTTTCCTGACCATTTTTCTCAATTTTTTGACCGATTTTCCGGCAGGCATCAAAATCAGCCGGAAAAGACCGGCAATCATGCGGGAAAGAAAGCCGAAAAAAGTCGAAAATACGAGAAGGATCCTCCGACTGAACAGCAAAATATAAAAAAGCATCCCCAGAATCAGTGCCGCCAGCACATACCCCCGGATCTGCCCATAATTCCGATCACGGAACATCAAAAACACAAAAATCCAGGCGAACACCCAGTAAAAAAAGTCTTCTGCTGCGACAAGCCGGCCCCCGTGCGGAAATCCTCTGCGAAACGCACGCAGGATATCGTAGCCCAGCATGATACCTGCTCCTTTTGCAAAGGCCAGCACAAAAAAGAGGGCCTCTGCTGCGATCACCGTGTGCATTACCGGAACAGCCGTCCAAGAAAGGAGGTATCTTTTCCGTTCTCGCCTTTCTGTTCGGAATAAACAAAGCTGTCAATCTTTCCCTCGATATCCACTTCGCCTTTTTCCAGTGTCAGCCGGTTCATATGAAGCTCCTGTCCGCGTATCATCAGCATCCCCTGTGTCGTCTGGAGTACGATCTCATTTAAATCAAAAGAAAGCACATCCGATACCCCGCTGATGGTGCCGCTGTGCCTTCCCTGGATCATTACCCTGTGTGCTGTTCCCTGAGCCTGTTTTTCGTCCATGCCATTCTCCATACACTCTTTGCAAAAGTATATGAAGCTCTGCTTTTGTTTATGCCAGCGTAAAAAAGCTCACATCCGGAAGCTACAGGTATTTATAGAGTTCTGCCGCATTGTCCTTTTTGACTGTCTCCTGCACATCCAGGACTTCTACTTTTACGGCTTTTGTTCCAAACTGGATCTCGATCACATCGCCTGCCTTGACTGCCGCAGATGCTTTTGCCGTTCTTCCGTTGATCAGAACTCTTCCGGCATCACAGGCTTCATTCGCAACGGTACGTCTTTTGATCAGTCTGGAAACCTTTAAAAATTTATCCAGTCTCATAGTCATTTCTCCTTTTGCTGATAAGAAAAAAACTGCCGCAGAAATGTTCCGCGACAGCTGATGATTCCAAATACAGGAATTAGTTGTTGATCATATCTTTCAGTGCTTTGCCTGCTTTGAATTTCGGAGCTTTGGAAGCTGCGATCGTCATCGGTTCGCCGCTCTGAGGATTTCTTCCTTCTCTTGCTGCTCTTTCGGATACTTCAAAAGTACCAAAGCCTACCAGCTGTACTTTTTCACCTTTTTTCAGTTCATCTGCAACGATATCTGTGAAAGCTTTCAGTGCCTTTTCTGCATCTTTTTTGGATAATTCTGTCTGTTCAGCGATAGCTGCTACTAATTCTGTCTTATTCATGGACCTTTCCTCCTGTAATTGCTGTTTTGATTCCTGAGAACAAGGCTGCGGCATCCCGTCCGCTCATCGCTTCCGGAACACAACAGCCTTGTTGGCTATGTTTATTTATAATCGTTATCCCCATATTTGTCAAGGGATTTCTGTAAATGTTCTATGATCTGCTGTGTTGCCAGATAAACTGCTCTTTCCTGAGCTTTTTTCTGATCTTCTGCCATACCTGCCTTCTCGATCTGCTTGATCTCCTTCCAGCTGTCAGCATGTCCGCCTAAAAGCTCATAGCTCTCCTCTCCGAAAACATGCGGATGACGGCGGATCATTTTTTCGCTGATGCTCTGCACGACATCATTGATCGTAAAAAGACCTTCTTCTGCTGCGATCTGGCTCTGTATCACAACCTGAAAGAGCATATCTCCAAGCTCCTCGCAGAGATTGGACGCATCTTTTGTCTGCTCATAAAGATCGATCGCCGCCACTGCCTCAGCTGTCTCTGATAGCATATAGGGCTTCAGGCTTTGATGCGTCTGGGAAAGATCCCACGGGCAGCCGCCCTCTTTCTTTCGCAGCATTTCCGTGATCTGACAGAAATCATCAAAATCATATGTTTTTGCCATTTTACAGCATTTCCTGGATCATAGCTACAACCTGTTTACCAAGAGCTGCGGATTTTGCATCTGCATCTTCCAGGGATGTGCCCTTTACGCCATAGTAGAATTTTACTTTCGGCTCAGTTCCGGACGGTCTCACGCACAACCATGCTTCATCACTCAGATCATAATACAGAACATTTGAGGACGGAAGACCGGTCTTTGTCATTTCGCCGCTTTCCATGTTTTTGATGGTATCTTTCTTGTAATCTCTTGCAGAAAGCACTTTGTAGCCTGCGATCTCGGACGGTGTCTCATTTCTGAGGGTCTCCATGATCTCCTGGATCTTCTGAAGTCCTTCGATACCTTTCAGTGTGATCGCCTGGATGTCATCTTTGTAGTAGCCGTATTTCTCGTACATATCGATCATGGCATCCCACAGTGTCTTACCTTGTGTCTTATAGTAAGCTGCTGCTTCACACAGAGCCATCGTTGCAACGATCGCATCTTTGTCTCTTGCATGTGTTCCGATCAGGCAGCCATAGCTCTCCTCGAATCCGAAGAGGTAGGTTCCTTTTCCACTCTGTTCAAAACCAAGGATCTGCTGTCCGATGTATTTGAATCCGGTCAGGACTTCGATGAAACGCAGTCCGTAGGATCTGGCGATCGTTCCTGCCATGTTTGTAGTAACGATCGTGCTGACTACTGCTCCGTCTTCCGGAAGGCTACCGTTTGCTGCCTTTCTCTGGCTCAGCTCGTATTCTTCAAGCAGGCATCCGGACATATTTCCGGTCAGAGTATGGTATACACCATCTTTGTCTTTGACATGCACACCGAGACGGTCTGCGTCCGGATCGGTTGCCAGAACTAGGTCTGCATCGACTTCTTTTGCAAGTTTCAGTCCCAGTTCGAAAGCTTCTTCTGCTTCCGGGTTCGGATAACTTACTGTCGGGAAATCGCCGTCCGGCAGTTCCTGCTCTTTTACTACATATACATGCTCAAAGCCAAGCTCTTTTAAGACGCGTCTTGCCGGGATATTGCCGGTACCGTGCAGCGGTGTGTAAACGATCTTGAGATCTTTGCTGACTTCACGGATGGAATCCCAGTGGATCACCTGGCTCTTCAGTGCTTCAATATACGGATCATCAATGTTCGCACCGATCACTTCGTAAAGTCCTGCTGTGACTGCTGCATCTTTGTCCATTGTTTTTACGTTTGCATAGTCGGTAACTGCTTTTACTTCAGCCATGATACCGGTGTCGTGAGGCGGTGTGATCTGTGCTCCGTCCTCCCAGTAAACTTTATAGCCATTGTATTCCGGCGGATTATGACTTGCTGTGACATTGATACCTGCCGTACATTTCAGTGTACGCACAGCAAAGGACAGCTCCGGAGTCGGTCTCAGTGACTCAAACACATAAGCCTTGATGCCGTTTGCAGCCAGGCACAGTGCTGCTTCATCTGCAAATTCCGGTGACATATGTCTGGAATCGTAAGCGATCGCTACGCCTTTTTCCTGTGCTCCTACTGACTTGATATAGTTTGCAAGTCCCTGTGTAGCCTTACGCACAGTGTAAACGTTCATACGGTTTGTACCTGCCCCGATGATACCTCTTAAACCGGCAGTACCAAACTCCAGATCCGCATAAAAGCGTTCTTTGATTTCTTTTTCGTCTCCCTCAATTGCTCGCAGTTCTTCCTTTGTAGCTTCGTCAAAGTATGGATTTGCGAGCCACTCTTCATAGACCTTTTTATAATCCATTGTGCTACCTCCATTAAAATATTCAATAGGTGGCTATATTATATAATAAAAAGGTCTAAAAAGAAACCTCTAATGCAGAAACTTTACAAATTCTCGCCGTTTTTTTTCCTGCATATCGAGAATTTCCAGCTTCTGAAGGCTTTTTTCCGGTATCCAGGTTTTGCGGCTGTTGAAATAATGGTTGGCAAGCTTCCAGAATTTTTCCGGATAGGCGAGTCTTATACAAAAATTTTCAAATTCTGCATCGCCAAGCGGACGCACTTCCTGATATGCATGGATCATCTCCATGCCAAGCTTCTGATTCCAGCCCTGCTTTTCCATGATCTTGCGGAAAAACTGATAAAAATCGGAGATCTGTACATCAAAACAGCATCTCGCAAAATTGACTGCCACCGCTCCTTCCCGGTCAAAAAACAGGTTATGCTGACTGTAATCCCCATGGCAGACCCGCCGCTCCCGTATGCACTGCCGGTGCAGAGCATGTGAACTGCTGACACATACCCGTCTGGTTACTTCTTCTGCCTGAGCCATAAATTCCGGATACAGTTCCAGGAAACGGCTCTCAAAAGCGGTCTTTTTCTTTCGTGTCCGCATGAAATTCCGCACCTTTTTCAGCTCTTTTGTGTGCCGCTCGATCTCCTCGTCAAGCGGCTCTGCTATATACTCTAAATTTTTTCTGATTTTTTTCTCTTCTGCCGGATCTGCCTCATCCGTCTGTGCCGCCGCCATCTGAAATTCCTGTATTTCCGGCAGACGCAGGACATTGTGCAGCCTTGCAAGATAATGCACCGCCCCTACAATATCTTCCCGGCTTTTCGTATCACACTCCCGCCCGGAAAACCATTTTTTGACCACGTACCCGTTGCCGTAGCGGTCAGAAGTAACCAGATTTCCTTCGGTATTTTCCAGGAGCAGATCGCAGCGTATCCCTCTTTCTGTCAGAAAAAAAAGCACTCTGTTCTGAAAAAACAGCCGCTCCTGCGAACCGGAAAATTCAGTCACCTGAACAAGCCCTCTGTCCGTATCACAAAGAAAGGAGCCACGCCCCCGCCTTGTGCTTTGCACATGCAGGTCGTACTGCTCCAAAATCACCAGATCTTTTTCATTCACTTTTGATCCCCCCACAATTCCTCTCAATAAAATCAGCTATTAAGATCAAAAATGCCACACGAATTGTTCCTTACTTCGTACTCTCACAATTCTGGCACCTAAAGCTACTCTATCTTATGAAATGCAGGGGGCAAATATACGGGAAGTTATCCTTCGGTATTTCGCAGTTCTCTGCTTTTTCCGATCAGCCATTCCCGCTCATTTCGCTGCGGCTCCTCTAATACCAGCTCCAGCAGCTTTGCAAGGATCTCGCCCATCTCTTTGCCCGGCTTCATGCCGTCTTCGATCAGATCTTTTCCGCTGATCTTCAGATCTTTGATGCAAAGGCACTGCTGTTTCTCTAAAATGGTGTGATACAGGGCTGTCAGCTCTTTTAAATAAGCTTTCTTCTCCGGCTGCCACTTCGGGGACTGAGCCAGGGTATCTGCCATTTTCAGTTTCAGAACCTCTGCAAAAGCGTCTGCCCCGACTTTGCTCACTGCTCTTCGCACCGATTTTTCGGTCAGTTCCGGTCGCAGATCGTGGTATCGCACATAAACTTTGACTTTATTTAAAGTGTCGTTGTCGAATTTAAGACGATGCATGATATTATTTGCAAGCTCGGCACTGATCTTTGCATGCCCGTGAAAATGGTCGATCCCGTCTGCGTCCGTGGTATGTGTCTGCGGCTTGCCGAAATCGTGAAACAATGCCGCCAGACGCAGCGTTTTGTCTGCCTCTATGTTCCTTAAGGCTTCCAGCGTATGTTCTCCGACGTTATAGCAGTGATGCGGGTTATTCTGCGGTGTCTCCATCGTGCGGTCAAACTCCGGCAGAACAACTGCCGTGATGCCGTACTCCCAGGCATACCTCAGATAATCCGGATGTGGGGAAACCAGCAGTTTGACCAGCTCCGTCTGGATACGCTCGGCACTAATCTTTGAGAGCGTCCCCGCCAGCTTTTTCGCCGCTTCTGCCGTGTCCGGATCGACCGTAAATCCGAGCTGTGCCGAAAAACGGACAGCACGCATGATACGCAGTGCATCTTCCCCGAAACGTTCTTCGGCATTGCCGACGCAACGGATCACTTTCTGCTCAATGTCCGCTCTTCCGCCGAACACGTCCACAAGACCCTCGCTGTCATTATACGCCATGGCGTTGATCGTAAAATCACGGCGACGCAGGTCTTCTTCCAGATTTGCCGTAAAAGTCACTTCTTTTGGATGTCTTGCATCCTCATATTCTCCATCCACACGATAGGTCGTCACTTCATAACCTTCTTTTCCCATCAGAACGGTTACCGTTCCGTGCTGGATCCCGGTATCGACCGTGCGTAGGAACAGTTTCTTGACCTGCTGCGGTGTCGCAGAAGTCGTGATATCCCAGTCATTTGGTATCCGTCCAAGAATCGAATCACGCACGCAGCCGCCGACCGCATAGCCTTCATATCCATGTTGTTCCAGTGTTTCGATGATCCGTTTCACATCATCCGGAAGTGTGATCTTCATTCTCTTATTTCTCCTTTCTGTTATTCTGTCTGTAATTTTTCCAGGTACTTTCACAGTCTGGACGTAAAATCCACGGAACTGTTTTCTGCAATTCCACCTGTCTCTGTCTCAGAGCAGAATTACCGGAATGTAAAAAACAAAATCACCAGGATACCAAGTACGATACGGTACCAGCCGAAAATCTTGAAATCGTGCTTTCTTATGTAATTCATCAGAAATTTGATCACCAGAACCGATACAACAAATGACACTGCCATACCGACCAGCAGGATCATCATTTCTGCCCCTGAGAAAGCCAGACCAAATTTCAGGATCTTTAAAAGACTGGCTCCTGCCATGACCGGAACGGCCAGGAAAAAGGTAAACTCTGCTGCGGTTGTTCTGGAAAGTCCGATCAGGATACCGCCAAGAATGGTCGCACCGGATCTGGAAGTTCCCGGAAAAATGGCCGCGATCAGCTGGAAAAGTCCGACCAGCATCGCATCCCGGTATGTGATCTGGGCAATACTGGTGATGCGTGCTTTTTTCGTCTGATTTTTATTTTCGATTACAATAAATAAAATACCAAACACGATCAGTGCCGTTGCTACCGTCTGGTAATTGTAAAAAAGCTCGTTGATCTGGTCGTCAAACAAAATACCGACCACCGCCGCCGGAATGCAGGCTGCGATTACTTTGAACCACATAGAAAATACGTCTTTGCGAATCGTGTCTTCGCCCTTTTTAAAGGAGAACGGAAACAGCTGATTCCAGTAGAGCATTACGACCGCAAGGATTGCTCCAAGCTGGATCACTACCAGAAATACTTCCAGAAACTCTTTTGACACGTTCAGTTTGATCAGTTCATCGAGAATGATCATATGACCGGTGCTGCTGACCGGAAGCCATTCTGTGATTCCTTCCACGATTCCGAACAGGATCGCTTTTATGATTTCTGACATCTCATCTTCCTTTCTTTTTGCTGTTTTGTGGCTTCCTGACAAAGGATTTCCTACCTTTTTTATCAGGATTCATGCCCGGAAACAGTATCAGTATAACCGATATACAGGTGCAAAACAATACACAATTCTCTTGACATTTGCGGTGGTTAAATCTATAATATCCGTTGAGGGATTTATTGGATGAAAGTAATTCACTAGTTATTAGAGATTATACTCACCCCTATATAATCTGTAATAACTGGTGGATTTTTTTAACTCAAAAGTCCACAATAAAATTTTATTATCTAATGGAGGTACCATCATGAACAAAGGTACAGTAAAATGGTTCAACGCTGAAAAAGGTTACGGATTTATCACAGGTGAAGACGGAAACGATGTATTTGTACATTTCTCCGCTATCCAGGGTGAAGGCTTCAAATCTCTTGACGAAGGTCAGGCAGTAACTTATGATTTAACAGAAGGTGCTCGCGGAATGCAGGCAGCTAACGTTGTTAAATGCTAATTGATCGGATGAACTGAAGATTCTCCAAAAAATACCGCTTCTCATTCATAAACAAATGAGGAGCGGTATTTTTCATTATGTTTTATGCCAAACATCAGGGAAGTCCTTTAAAATCCGGGCTTCCCTTTTTTTCTGATTTTCAAGAATGCCTCTGGCATTCTTGCTGCGAGTCCTGAAATTAAGAATCACTTCACAATCAGACAGTCTGTTTTACATCTGCCACATATTTCTTGATGTTTGACGCATTCACGTATTTCTTTGCTTTTGTGCCGTCTGTCACCACCAGTGTCGGTGCCTGCATGATGCCGTATTTTCTTACAAGATCCTGATTTTCCTCTGCATCGATGATCTGATAATCTTCTCCTTTGAGAATCTCTTTTGCGATCTTGCAGTTCGGACAGGTCTTTGTCGTGAACAGGTATTTCACGCTCTCCGCCGGCTTGATCTCAACATCTTCTTTGCGTACAGTCACAAGGCTGGTCTTGACTTTTTTCATACAGGAATGCTCTACATCATAAAGTTTACGGTTTTTGTACTCCTGTGTCTTGCCGTCATTCCAGTTCTGAACCGGACGGTAGTAACCGGTGATTCTGCTGTAAACTTCGGATTTCTTACCGCAGATCGGGCAGGTGAAATGCTCGCCTGCAAGGTAGCCGTGTTCTTTACAGACAGAGTAGGTCGGTGATAGTGTGTAGTACGGCAGGCTGTAATTCTCTGCGATCTTGCGTACCAGTGCTGCGGCGGCTTTCCAGTTCGGCAGCTTCTCACCTAAGAATGCATGGAATACCGTTCCGGAGGTATAAAGAGTCTGAAGTCCGTCCTGAATATCCAGTGCATCGAAAATGTCCGCCGTATAGCCAACCGGAAGATGGGAGCTGTTTGTGTAGTACGGTGTATCACCCGGCTCGCCGGCTGTGATGATATCCGGATACTGCTCTTTGTCGTGTTTTGCCAGACGGTAGGTCGTGGACTCTGCCGGTGTTGCCTCCAGGTTGTAGAGATCTCCGTACTCTTCCTGGTACATCACCAGTCTGTCACGCATATGGTTCAGCACTTCTTTTGCAAAATCCTGCGTCTCCACATGAGTAAGGTCTTTGCGAAGCCATTTTGCATTGAGTCCGACTTCGTTCATACCGATCATACCGATCGTGGAAAAATGATTTGCAAAAGTTCCGAGGTAACGTTTTGTATAAGGATACAGTCCTTCGTCCAGCAGTTTGGAGATCACATCTCGTTTGATTTTCAGGGAACGGGCGGAAATATCCATCATACGATCCAGTCTCTTATAGAAATCCTCTTTTGTCTCGGACAGGTAAGCGATTCTCGGAAGGTTGATCGTCACAACGCCCACACTTCCGGTACTCTCTCCGGAACCGAAAAATCCGCCGCTCTTCTTACGCAATTCACGCAGATCCAGACGCAGACGACAGCACATACTTCGTACATCGCTCGGCTCCATATCGCTGTTGATATAGTTTGAAAAATACGGTGTACCGTATTTGGATGTCATCTCAAATAACAGGCGGTTGTTCTGTGTATCGGACCAGTCGAAATCCTTTGTGATCGAGTAAGTCGGGATCGGATACTGGAAACCGCGTCCGTTTGCATCGCCCTCGATCATCGTCTCAATAAAGGCACGGTTGATCATATCCATCTCTTTTTTGCAGTCTTTATAGCAGAAATCCTGCGGCTTGCCGCCCACGATCGCCGGAAGCTCGGCAAGATCAGCCGGAACCGTCCAGTCCAGTGTGATGTTGGAGAATGGTGCCTGCGTACCCCAGCGGCTCGGTGTATTTACGCCGTATACAAAAGATTCGATGCATTTCTTGACTTCCGGATAGTCCAGATTGTCCACTTTGACAAACGGTGCCAGATACGTGTCAAAAGAAGAAAATGCCTGTGCTCCTGCCCATTCATTCTGCATGATGCCGAGGAAATTGACCATCTGATTGCAAAGTACGGACAGATGTTTGGCCGGTGCCGATGTGATCTTGCCCTCAATGCCGCCAAGTCCCTCTGTGATCAGCTGTTTCAAAGACCAGCCTGCACAGTATCCGGTCAGCATCGACAGATCATGGATATGGATATCGGCATTCCGGTGTGCATGAGCGACCTCATCATCGTAAATCTCAGACAGCCAGTAGTTTGCCGTAACCGCTCCCGAGTTGCTCAGGATCAGACCGCCTACGGAATAAGTAACCGTAGAATTTTCTTTTACACGCCAGTCTTCTACTTTCACATAACTGTCCACGATCTCTTTGTAGTCCAGGATCGTAGATTTCATATTGCGGATTTTTTCTCTCTGCTTACGGTACAGAATGTACGCCTTTGCCACATCTGCATAGCCGGCCTGAACCAGTACATTCTCCACGCTGTCCTGAATGCTCTCCACATCGATCTTGTCGTCTTTGATCTTTTTCTGGAAATCAGCAGTCACTCGCAAATTCAGCAGATCTACCATGTCTTTGTTATACTGCATCTGTGTCGCATCAAATGCTTTCTCAATAGCGCACCCGATTTTCTGAAGGTCAAAGTCTGCGACTTCGCCGTCCCTTTTTACTACCTTAAACATATATATTATCTGCTCCTTCCGCATGATTATCGTCTTTTTCATCCGCCTCCCGGCAGATGCTGTCAGGAACTTATTCTAGCAGATTATCGTTTGCGAGTCAATGCAAAAAATACTATATCTTGGATTGTATTTTAAAAATACATACAAGATATAGTATTTTGTTTGTGTGATTTCTGACTTTTTAATATGCAACTTTGCCGTAAATCTCCGCCGGAACAAAGGCTTTTACATAGATTCCGTCGCCCCTGTACTCCTCTTCCAGAAGCTGTCCTTTTGCCCGCACAATCTGGATCAGACCGGCCTTTTCATACGGAAAAACACGCTCTAAAAGGATACTTCTGGCACGCAATATCTTCTCCAGCTCGTCCTTCAGATCATCAAGCCCCTGCCCTGTTTTTGCGGAAATTTTTAAAGTTTTGTCCGCTTTCATGTCTTTTAAAATTTCCGGGTTTTCAATACGGTCCTGCTTGTTGAACAGCGTCAGGATCGGCTGATCCTTCACACCGAGATCTTTTAATGTCTCATAAACAACATGCATCTGTTTTTCCTTCTGCGGATTGGACGCATCCACCACATGGATGATGATGTCCGCATACTTTGCCTCTTCCAGCGTGCTCTTAAAGGCCTCGATCAGATGATGCGGAAGTTTGCGGATAAACCCGACCGTATCCGTCAGAAGAATATTCTGACCGCCCGGCAGTTCCAGAAGGCGTGTCGTCGGATCAAGGGTTGCAAAGAGCTTATCTTCCTCCAGAACACCGGCATCTGTCAGTGTGTTGAGCAACGTGGACTTGCCAGCATTGGTATAACCGACGATCGCCGCAACCACCATCTGGTCTTTTTTTCGTTTGCTCCTTATCAGCTCACGGTGCTTCTGCACCTGTGCAAGCTCTGCCTTGAGCTGCGAAATGCGGGCATGGATCAGTCGTCTGTCCATCTCCAGCTTTTTCTCACCCGGTCCTCTCGTACCGATACCGCCTCCGAGTCTGGAGAGCGAATTGCGAAGTCCGACCAGCCTTGCCGCACGGTAACGCAGCTGTGCAAGCTCAACCTGGATATTTCCCTCGCTTGTGTTGGCTCTCGCCGCAAAAATATCCAGAATGATCAGCGTACGGTCCATGACTTTGCAGTCCAGCTCTTTCTCCAGATTATTAAGCTGTGCCGGAGAAAGCTCGTCATCGCAGACAATGCCGGTCGCTCCCAGTTCCTCCATCAGAAGGGCAATCTCCTCGATCTTTCCTTTTCCGACATAGGTGCCCGGGTGGATCTTTTCACGATTCTGGATCACCCTTCCGACCACCAGTGCCCCGGCTGTCTCACAAAGCTCTGCAAGTTCATCCAGAGATTCTTCCACATCTTCCGAAAAACTCTCCTGAACGCCGACCAGGATCACCCTCTCTTCCAGTTCTTTCATGTCATATGGCTGCATAAATGATCCTCCTTCTGCATAATTATCTGGTCTTCAGGAAATTATTTTCCCGGATACCCGCCTCGTCCGCAGGATAATTTTTCACATATTTTGCTGCTTTTTCTTTTGCGGTCGCAAAATCCAGCTTCCTTTCATAGACAACAATCTCGTTAAAATACAGATCCTGTTTTCCTTTGTCGTTTGAAAGTGCCAGGCCTTTTGTGATGTTTTCCAGGGCACTGTCATAATTTTCATCCGCAATATCACACAGTACCATGCCATTGTATGCCTCCGGTGTCTCACCGTATTTGTCCATGTACTGCTGATAAAGCTGCCTTGCGTGTGCGGTGTCATCCTGCTTCATATAAGTTCTGCACAGAAGCATGGTCGAACGCTCATCCATGCTGTCTGCCATTTTATTCAGCTCTGTCTTTGCATCGTCATAATCGCCAAGAAAATAATAAATTCTCGCTTTCTGGTAGATATCTTCAGAATCGTCGCTGTTGATCGCCAGAGCCTGCTGAAGATAAGCATCCCCCTCTGCGGAAAGATTCTTGTCATCATAACATTCATAAATATTCAGAAGCAGATCGTAGTCCTGCGGAGATAATTTGACCGCAGTCGTAAAGTCCACACCTGCTTTATCCTTCTCATCCAGCTCCATATAGCACAGTCCCTGAAGATAATAAGCATCTGCACTGTCCCCGAAAGTCTGGATCGTATCGCAGACTTTGGCCGCCCCCTCGTAATCGCCGGACTGATACAGTGCCGTTGCCTTGTACATCAGAATATCTTTCCTCACATCTTTCTGCTTCTCTTTTGTCAGATCCACTGCACGGTCAAACGCCTCTACCGCCTTGTCGTATTCTCCAAGTGCCATATACGCCATGCCGCTGCCGCGGTAACTCTCCACGAGATGCTTCCCTTCCTGCTCTGCGGAAGAAAAGCTGGTCAGTGCTTCCTCATAATTGCCGCTGTTTATCTGTTCCATTCCCTGATCTATATAGTAAGTATCCTGCCCAAGCAGACTGCATCCGGTCATGGAAAGAGCTGCCGCTGTCAGAATGATCGCAAATCTTTTCTTCATAAGTATACTCCTCATCTATGTTTCTTTTCGTCAAAAAACCCTCTACAGTATAGCATTTGAAAAGCCGTACTGTAAAGGGTCGTTGTAAAATGTCAGGGGCAAACTTTGTATCTGTAGTTTGGCTGTATGAAAATTTTTAAGATATTTTTTCTGTTCAAAAGCTTTTCTGGCTGTTTGAGAAACGGAAATAGTTTCCGGAATTGTCATCGGAACCGCCGTAATTATACGGATCCTGTCCCTGGTTCTGATCCTGACTTTCGTCACTGCCGGACTGCGGGCTGCTTCCGCTTGTGCTGCTGTCCGCTTTTCCGAGGGTGACGGTAATGTTTTTTTCCGTATAACCATTGCCATCCGGTACCTGTAAGGTTACTTCTACTTCTTCGCCTGCTTTATAGTATTCCAGACGACTTTTCAGTTCGCTGATATCGCTGACGGATTTGCCGTCAAATGCAGTAATGATCGAGTTTGCTGTGATACCTGCCTGCTCTGCTGCCCCGCCTTCGGTTACCTGTGACACAAAGACACCGGACGGAATGCCATAAGCTTCTGCTGCCTCATCACTTACACCGGTACCGGAGATACCAAGGCTTGCTTTCTCATCATCGGAGACTTTTGTTCTTGTCGTCTCATTCATCAGCTCTTCAATCGTATCATATGCATCGTTCATAGAAATTGCATAACCCATACCTTCTACTTCTGTGGAAGCCAGTTTGGCGGAGTTGATACCGATAACTTCGCCGTTCATGTTCAGCAGAGCACCACCGCTGTTGCCAGGGTTGATGGCTGCATCGGTCTGGATCAGGCTGATACCGTCATAGCTTGCTTCACTGCTGTCTTCCGAATCCAGTGTACGATTTGTAGCACTTACAATACCGGTTGTCACAGACTGACCATATCCAAGTGCATTACCGATGGCTACAACCTGTTCGCCAACTTCCAGTTTGGAAGAATCACCGATCGTTGCCACAGAAATCTTCGACATCGTATCGCTTGAAATGCTGGAAAGCGGAACGGCTACAACTGCAAGGTCTTTATCAGAATCGGTTCCTTTGATCGTTGCCTCATAAGTTTCATTATCTACAAAGGATACCGAAACCGTCTCTGCACCATCAATGACATGATTGTTGGTGGCGATCAGCAGTTCGCTGTCATTCTTTCCGATGATGATACCGGAACCGGCACTTTCGACTTCCTGCTGCTGAATGGAATTACGTCCGCCGAACATTCCGAAATAATTTTCCACTTCCTGAACTGATTTGCTTGTGATAGAAACGATAGAAGGCATTGCGGATTTTACAATGTCAGTCACATCCATCGTACCCTTTGAAGTTGTGCTGGAAGTTGTTTTCAGAAGACTGCTCTTTGTTGATGTCGTTGCCTGTGCCTCTGTCTGTGTGGAAGTTCCGAACAGAGCATTTACTCCCTGATAAGATCCTGCTGCAACGCCTCCGAAGAGAACGGCACTTAATGCAATGGCTCCGACTTTCTTTGCAAATTTTACCATCTTTGCATTTGGTTTTTTGTGGTTCGGTGTGTTGTTGTTTTCATCAAATTCATAGTGATTGAATCCATCGTGATTCTCGTTGTTGTAATTGTTGTTATCGAAGTTATACATATCTGACATAATGACTACCTCCTGTATTTGCTCATCCGGTTTTCCTTTTCAGAAACCTGATGTTTATTATTCTTTGTTGTTCTTGTTCTTTATGTCTAACAGTATATCCGCGATTTGTGTTTGAAATGTTGTAAATATGTGATGAGTCTGGGGTGATTTTGTGAAGAAAGTGTGCCCTGGCGAAGACATCACTAATAGTAAAACAGTCACCGTTCTGGAGACTAAAAAAACTTCAGACAGAGTGAAGTTTCACTCTGTCTGAAGTTTTTTATAAGAAATATTATGTTTTTGTATAATACTGTCCGGATTACATCTCTGCTACTACGGTCTCGCCTGCAACTGCATCCATACCGGACATCAGTTTTACCGGTGGGCACTCATCGCCGTTGGTAACAATCAGCATTGTCACGTCACGCAGACCATGTGCTGCGATTGCAGATTTGCTGAAACCGATCAGGTTGTCACCTGTTTTTACTTTATCACCCACGGTTACATATGGTTTGAAGCCTTCTCCGTTCATGCCTACCGTATCTACACCGATGTGAAGCAGTAGTTCTACTCCATTGTCCAGTCTCATACCTACTGCATGGAAAGATCCGTCCATAACAACGGTGATTTCACCGTCAGCCGGAGCAGTCAGAACTTCGTTTTCCGGGATGATCGCAATACCGTCACCCATGATCTTTGCTGAGAAAACACCATCGTTTACTTCCTCAATCGGAATTACTTTTCCGGTCAGGTATGCTTTCATAGTTTTGCCATTTGCAGCTTCTTCTGATTTTGCAGCTTTTTTCTTGAAAAATGATAACATAATTTCCCTCCTGTTGTTTCATTAATTTTCACACTACTAGAGTAAATCATATCATAGATTGCAGAGAAGTTGCAAGGCTCAATCCATTATTTGTGATATTTTCTTACTAAGTCGATGTAATGTTTTGCCTGTTCCACGCATCCGTCCACACCGACACGACTGCTGTTTACCACCAGATCATAGTTTCTGGAATCTCCCCAGGCGATCGGGCAGTAACGATTGTGATACTGTTTTCTTCTTTTATCTTTTTCTTTCATGAAGCCCAGAGCATCTTTTTCGTTCATATTATAATATTTCATAATACGCTCTGCCTTCTGTGGCTTGTCACCACGGATAAAAATGGATACCATGCTTTCGTACTCACGAAGGATTGTCTCGGAACAACGTCCGACTACCACAAAAGACTCTCCTGATTTTGCTTTTTCTTTCAGGAAATCAAACTGCAGGTTTGCAACGTTCTGCTCCGGTGAACTGTTCAGTCCGCGAACAGTACGATACAGAAAGCGGTTCCATTTCAGTTCATCATATGCTTCGAGATCTTCACTTTTTAAATTTTTCTTTGTTGCGATCTCTTTTAACAGGTCATGGTCATACAGTGCAATGCCATAATCATCAGCAAGTTTCTGTGCGACTTCATGACCGCCACTTCCGAACTCACGTCCTACCGAAATAATTAATTGTTTTTCCATTTTGCTCAGCCCCCTTTTATAGGTATAATGTTAAAGCCAAATGATGTCATACGTGACCCTGGCATCATAAATATCTGACGTAGATCATCGCCAGAGATATTGCTACTACTATTATAGTAGCAGGAGCCATATATTTGCAATACTTTCCCCATTTAATAATATGACCTTCTCTTGCTGCGGTTGCGATACCTACAACGTTCGCCGATGCACCGATCGGTGTTGCACTTCCTCCGATATCGGTACCGATCGCCAGTGCCCATGCAAGAACAGTCAGGTTGACACCGGCTACATCGGATGCCAGATCCGTGATAACCGGGATCATGGTCGCTGCGAATGGAATGTTATCGATAAAGGCACTTGCCACTGCAGATACGATAATGATAATAGCAATCATAACAGCAATATTTCCGCCACTGACAGATCCGATAAAGCCTGCCAGAATTTCCAGAACACCGGTTTCCTCCAGACCACTTACGACAACAAACAGTCCGACAAAGAACAGCAGTGTTTTGTAATCTACTTTTTTCAGAAGTTCCAGTGCATCTTTTCCTGCCACGATCAAGGTTACGATTGCAATAGCAACACCGATCGTCGATACAGTCAGCCCCGTCTGTGCATGTGATACCAGAAGCACGACAGCACACAGGAAAATAATACAGCTTGCGATAAATCCACGTTTGTCTGTGATTGCTTCCTTCGGATCTGGATAAGAAGCATGATCTTTTTTATTTGCCCCGTTCTTTTTCAGTTCTTTTCTAAATGCAAAGTAAAAATAGATAACGACAAATACCAGGGATACGACTGCCATCAGACCAGTATTGGTAATGAAGTCGGTGAAAGAATATCCCAGGGATGTACCGATGATAATGTTTGGCGGATCTCCGCACATCGTTGCCGATCCTCCGAGATTGGCACAGAAGATTTCCGATAAGATCATCGGAACCGGATCAAACTCCAGAAGCTGTGACAGTTCGATCGTAACTGCTGCCAGAAACAGGATAACGGTGATACTGTCGATGAACATAGCCAGTACGAAAGACAGCAGCATAAACGTCATAAAGATCGGAATAACCTGATATTTTACCATCTTTGCGATTTCCATGCAGAGCCAGCGGAAGAAACCGACTTTTGCCATACCTTCTACCATGATCATCATGCCGGCGATAAAAATGATCGTCTGCCAGTTGATACCGGAAGAAGCCTCGCTGGATTCACCTGCTGCATACCAGAATCCGGTTGTAAAGAAACTCTGTAAATTCAGGGTACGCATGATCGCCCCCATGCTGTGCATACCAAGCCCAAAGACCAGAAGCAGGGTCAGAAGACCGCACGCCAGCGTGATCCACTGCCTTTCCCAGATCTCCAGAATGATCAGCAGGAACATGGCAAGGAAAATGATGATTGCTAATACTTGTGCTAACATTTGTGTTCTCCTTTTTTCACATAATCGATATCCGCACCAAAAGCTTTGCAGATATCATCTTTCGTTTGTATCAGATGCTAAAAGCCAGTCTCCTGTGCTTTTGCCCATCCTGACTGTGAATATAGGAAATCACGAGATTTCGCTTTCTGGAACAGTGCTCATGTATGCTTCTTACATTTCGTTCAAAAAAGCAGAAGCAGCCGCACCAGATCGCTGACAGGAAAAACAGCATATGCAGACGCATATTGCCATCCCGAAACTCTCTGCTCCGCTCCAGAAAAATAAGGCGACTGATCCGCCTTGTATGTACTTCGTCTATTTCTGCAGACTCCTGTGCTCTTACAAGAGACATCTTCATAAGACATGTGGCTGTCTGGACAGATACCCTCTGCTGCTGAATCAACTCTGTTTTCATATGTGCCAGCCCGATCGTCGAAAAAATCAAAACTGCTACAACCACAAAAACCGGTATCACTCTTTTGCCAACTGACAGCCTCATGTCCTCACCTCCTGTAGTATGTCCGCTGTTTATCCGAAAATTCATCGTCAGTAAAGCGGACATTCACAATCCGCTTCTCTGCGTTCAAATTCCGTCATATTTTTCATAATATTTGACCGTTTTTGATGTTATTTTATTCCAGCAACAACTTTACAACTTTTTGAGGTATTTGACAATAGATTTTTTTAAGAAAATGGTTTATTTTTTTCATATACATTTTCCATTATCAAAATCTGTTTTAATATATTACACGCTCTTAATCATCTCTTTAATTTCAAAAAGAATCGATCATTATTCAATATGCAATGTTTTAGTAACATAACATTTGACATTCTCTCTCCCTGTGTTATAATCGTTACACATCTACAGCCCCTCAAAAGCTATATTAGACAGGATATTGAATCTCGTCACTGATACAGCTTTTTTGCTTATACAGGCAGAAGTTACATCACATCTGATATAGAGTAACAACATTTCAGGAGACATTTTATGATCACGATCACAGAAAAAACTTTGACAGGAATGACTTTCATCGACCTCTTTGCCGGCCTTGGCGGCTTCCGGCTCGCCCTGGAATCTCTTGGGGCAACGTGCGTATATTCCAATGAGTGGGACAAACCGGTACAGAATGTCTATAAAGAAAATTTTGGTGACCTCCCGGAAGGGGACATCACCAAAGTGGATGAACATACGATTCCTGACCACGACATCCTCTGTGCCGGGTTTCCGTGCCAGGCTTTCTCTATCAGTGGCAAGCAGCGTGGATTTGAGGACAGCCGCGGAACTCTTTTTTTTGATGTTGCCCGGATTATACGGCAGAAACATCCAAAAATCGTATTTATGGAAAATGTAAAGAATTTTGCTTCGCATGATAACGGACATACACTGGAAGTCGTAAAAGGCACTCTTGAGGAACTTGGATACACCTTTTTTAAAGATGTCCTGAATGCAGTTGATTACGGAATTCCTCAAAACCGGGAACGTATCTATATGGTCTGTTTTCGAAATGATCTGAAGATAAAGGATTTCTCGTTTCCAAAGGCTTTTCCACTCAAAAAACATGTTGAGGATTTTCTTCTGGAAGATGAAAGCCTGGTAGAAAATTTGTACATCAGTCGACCGGATACTTATTTTAACGGCGTTGCCGATACCAGTTACAGCAACAAACCGATAAGGCTCGGCATCGTGAACAAAGGTGGTCAGGGCGAACGTATCTACAGTACAAAAGGCATTGCCATCACCCTATCTGCCTATGGAGGCGGTATTTTTGCCAAGACAGGCGGATACCTGATTCATGACAGAACACGCAAACTCCATCCCCGGGAATGTGCCAGAATCATGGGATTTCCGGATTCTTACAAGCTCTGCCCAAGTTCCAGCCAGGCATACAAACAATTCGGAAATTCTGTTGTGATCGATGTGCTACAGCTGATCGGCATTGAGATTGGAAAGGTTCTGCCAGACTCCGAATCCTGACTTCTGATCATATCAATGCCGTAATAAATTCCTGATCTGTAAGACCCGAAGCATATTCATTTAACTTAACAGAAAAAATTACGTTTGCATTATATGTATTGGAAAGCTTTCTGATCTCATACCGCTCACCCCGTTGGGAAAACATGTATTCATATTCATTTAAAATAAATCTTTGATCATGATATGGCAGATTTGAAGTTATAAACAGTTTGTTTCCTTCTGTCTGTACATTACGGATTTCATAATCCTGTTTGAAAAGAAAATCTTTTACAACAGAAATCTGTTTTTTTCCAACGCCACTTGAGCCACTTCTTTTCACACGATAAGTGGCACTGATTTCAAAACACTCCCGAAATCGCCTGATCGGAATAATTTTAAATCCATTGGTGATAAAAAATCGGACATCTTTTTTTCGATAATGTTCTGCAATCCAGTCTGCAAAAATCTCCTGACCGCCCGGCATCATAATTTCTTTTCCTGCTGTCCCTGCATTTCTGTAGTCATCGAATTTCTGATTCATATATTCTATAATCATCTGTGCTGACGAATTAATACTATCTGTATTCTGCTTGCTATACTGAAATGTCTGTGTCATAATATCCGGTAATAAAACAAACTGACCGCACTGTGCCGGGGAATGTTTCGCCTCTATATAAAAGCAAAAACCTTGCCGTGTCTCCACCAAAATATCCGGAACGGTAGAATCTGCTCCGCCTTTGTGCGTAAATCTGGCATACATGCCATATGTTTTGTTCAAAAATTCCACACAATCCTGTTCAAACTTTTCCCATTTATTCATACTCTTCCACCATCGCCTCCTGATACGCAGCATATTTTTCTCTTTGCATCGCTTCTTTGATTTCCTGCAGTTCCGGCAGGTCGATCTTATCCAGTTTTCGGATTCGTTTCTCATCCAGCTGCACTTCGGATTTATATTTCTGATAATATTCTGCCTTGTATTTCCAGAAAATAAAATGTTCCGGATAGCGTTTTTTGAGGTTTTGTGCGATCTGCAGCCCCTCCGGGTCAAAATCGCCCGCATAATATATGGTACTGTTTTCTGTCAGTTTATCCAAAAGCACAAACACCGAAAACTTCGGCTGCCCGTTTCCACACAGAATAGTTCGATCCGGATACTTTTCCACAAGTCTTGAGAAAACCGCCGGATTTTCAACCATATAGATTTTCTGTTCTCCTGTGATTTTTCCAAGTCCGCCCAGTGTTTTTAAGGTCAGTTTCAATGGTTCTTTGCATCTGAAGAATCCTTCGATTCCGGGGTGGGGTTCTCCGTTTTCCTTCCATGCATGAAGTCCATACGTTAAAACATCGTTGGAAAGTTCATCTTTTAAAATCCCGGCTTCAAAATAAATTCTGTTTTTGTATTCGGCATTGGAAAGTCCGTTGCTTCGCTCTTTTTTCAGTTTCCATTTCAGATAGGATGACAGACATTTTTCTGCCGTTTCTCCTTCATCAAAATAGTGTGGATTTCCTGTGACTTTCGCAGCAAAAACAGCAAGCAATTCTCTTTTTTCGGACGCTGCCAGCGTTTCTGCTGCCCGGTCTGTCTTTTGCAGAAGATCTTCCAGTTCTTTTTTGTTTTCTTTATACTGCTGCAAAAGAAAAAGATAACTTTCTTTTCTGTTTTGCAGCACTTCAGAAATCCAGTTTCGAAAATCCGGATTTTTTAATTGAAGCTGAATATTTTGAAACCAGGATTCTCTTTGCTGTTCTTCTTTTTGTTTTTCTTCTTTCTTTACAAGCAGTGCTCTTCCTGTATAAAGCTCCAGGATTTCTTCCCAGGTGAAATTGCAGAAGCGGCTGCTTTGCAGTGCCTTTTCCATTTGTTTTGCCGTGACCCGCACATTTTTCTGCCCGGAAAAATCTTTCTGAAGAAAACCGCCAAGCTGCTCTTTTTCTTCTTTTGTGAGGTCATCCAGAAGAAAGGTTCCGCCGAAATGTCCGATCCCGGCATATTTTTCCTGTATTTTTGCAAACAGTTTTTTGTATACAGAACGTTCCAGGAAATAAGCCCTGCACTCTTTTTTATCGTTTTCCATATATCTTTTACTCTCTTTTTACACTTCCTGACTTTAGATCTGTCATGAAGTATTGTTTTATCTTAGTCGGAAAAGACTCCCACTTTTATAAGGACGAGCAACAATCATCTTCAGGTTTTACAGGTTCTTTTTGTGCTTACCTTTTGTTAACAATAGCATTGTATTTCTCCTGGTATTTATCTTCCATATCTTTCGGAATCTGGGCACCATAACATCCCCGATACCCCATCAGACAGTGAATATCCACTTCTATAAGTTTCAAAATTTCTTCCGACTTATACACATTAAATACCAGGTCTGCAAGTTTCGCTATCTGATCATTGAGAATCATATTTTCAAACTCTTTCCCAATGCCATCACAACATCTAGAAACTTCTTCATATTCCTTTTTAATCTCATTTTTATATGATGATAAAACTGACTTAGCTTCATCATCTGCAAGATTCATCAATATTTGGATATCCTGTTCGGCACAGGCCAAAGTGCACCTCACCTGATTTATATCCTGCCCAAATTTTGTCCATGCCTTCATCAATTGATCGTGGGACATATCAACAAATGAGATATCTGGACCTAGGAGCTCTTCCGATATAACATCTTCAAATATGTCATCTTTATATGCGTCATAGACCAATACGTCCGGTACACCCTCAAAATCACAAATATATTCTATTCGGTCTTTCTCTTCTTCATAGCTTTCTACAAGCCGTCTCATACTGTCCATTTCAGACTTCTTATCCTGCTCAGGATCATAAACCTTGACCGTTTCTTCCGGCAGACTATCATTGTAGGCATCTGCCATATCTGCACCTTCTGCGTCTAATATTTCTTCCCAACCCATAATAAATTTCTCCTTTTCTTAAGTACTTTTCATTTGTTGATTTTATTTTATCATATCATAATACCTGTCTGTAATCCACGTGGAATTAAATGTCATTCCCTTCTTTCCTTTATTTATACTCCTCCACCATCGCCTCCTGATACGTGGCATACTCTACCATACTCCTTCCGAAACTTACTCTGTCTGATTCACATCTTTTTTCGTTGTCATTTGCCTGACCGTTCCATTCCATGTATAACGGATGACAGTCACAAATTTTGCATTTTCCGGACGTACCAGCTGATAAATGGCAAGTGCCGGAATCGTCTCGTAGTCTCCCCACAGGATCTGAGAATTGATCATAAAATTAAAATCAAATTCTACCATAAGGCGGAACATATCACGGATGTTCATCTCATCCACCCCGGCAAATGCCTCATCCAGGGAGATCAGCCTTGGGGCATCCCCTCTTGCACCTGCATATTTTGCGACAACGGCTGAAAACAACGGCACATACATCGCCATTGCTTTTTCACCGCCGCTGAACGTGAAGAATACACGGTCTGTCAGTTCCCGCTTTTTCTCGCCGGTCTTCTGGCATTCCAGTTGGAATTCAAACCACTTGCGGTAATCCAGAACTTCCCGCATGATTGCATGGAAGGACTGCATATTCGCTGTCTCATCGGCTTCCTTTCTTGCCTCGGCAATCTTGGAGCGGAAATGTCTGGATAACTGTTCGACTTCTTCCGGACGCATGATCTCGGCATCTTTCTGAAGCAGATCCACCAGTGTTTTTGTATCCATCTGTTCTTCTTTGTCTGCCCGCTTGTTTTTCCAGCGAAGGCTCAGTTTCAAACCGCTGGAAGTTTTCATAGACTCCATCAGATCGTTCATTTTTTCCACCCAGCGTTTGCTCGCCTGGATTCTGGCACGGATCTTTTTGCTGATCGTATTGGCAAGGATATCTTCAAAAAGTTCTTTATCTTTATCGTTGAGCAGCTGACTCTGTACTCTTTCATTTTCTTCCAGAATAGAGAGCAGTTCTTTAAATTTCACAACGGTTCCATGGTACTTTGCAGAAACATCGATACGTTTCATACTCATCTCCAGGAAGGAAGTCTGTTCATCCAGATCCTGGAACAGTGTCTTTAATGTCATCTGATATTCCAGCAGATAACCTCTGTTTTTATGATACTCTGCCTGAAGCTTTCCAAGAAGGTCACTCTGCCTGTCGTTTCCGAATTTTCCGGCAAGCTGGCTGCATACTTTTGCCGCTTCTTTTTCTGTCACTTTTTCTGTTGCCGAAAGCTCCATCACATAGCCAAGCTGATATTCCTGTTCAAATACCTTTTTCAGCCAGATTTTTTTGTCCTGCAGTTTTTCGGTGATTTTCTGATTTTCTCTCTGTTTTTCTTCCAGAATTTTTCTCCCGCTCTCCAGCTCACCTCTTTTTCTTGCGGAAGCTTCTTTTTCCTGCGGAATCACGCTTAAACGTTCCATGCAATAATCCAGCCTGCTCTTAATTTTTTCGTAGTCGGTAAGCTTTAACTGTTCCTGTACTGCCAGAAGTTCTGCTTCTTTTTGTTTTTGCTGTGTGAGATTTCTGCCAAGTTCGTACCGGATATCATCCAGATCCTTCTCGATATCTTCCAGATAAAATTCCTGGCTTCTTATGTAATGCAGCGTATTGATATAGTCTTTATGGCAGATCTGCAGCTGGTTCAGGCACTCCGTATATTCTTTCAGTGCTTCCTGAACTTCTTCAAACAGATCCAGTCTCGCTTTCAAGTAACATTTCTGGCAGGCTTCCTGCACCCGCAGGCGTACTTCATCCAGCTTCTTTCGCTCTGTCTCGACACGCTGTTTCTGCTGCTGTATCTTTTCATTCAGATCCTTTAATTTTTCTTCCTGCTTTTCACACTCTTTTGCGGCAATCTTCAGGTCATGGTCTTTTGGGAAAGTGTTCCATTCTTCCGACAGTTTTTTCAGACGACTCTGGATTTTTTCGATTTCCTGTTCTTCTGTTTCGATTTCTTTTTGCTTCTCGTCCAGGAGCTGCTGCAGTTCTGCGATCTTATCCAGGCGATACTGTTCTCTTGCTGTAGAACCGATAAAACAAGGTGTGTACTGTTTTGTTACTGTGCCTTCGAGAACTCCGATCTTATAATTTCCGTCCTCATCAATCCAGGTCGCTGCCTGATCGGATCTTCCTGATGTGATTGCTGACAAAACACCCGATACATTCTGATATAAGAACATATCATGATCCGGATTGTCGATATCCAGCCAATCCATAAGGTTGTTCCTGACATACTCTGCATCCGTAAATAAATAGCGGTCGCAGCATCCTTCTTCGCTCTGAAGAACCTGCTCCCGGTACTGCGGTGCAATGATCAGTGCATCTAGGATTCCCATGTACAGAAGTGCTTCTTCCAGTCTGGCTGCTTTTTCTTTCCCAAGCTTCTGATCAAAATCAACCATCTTATAAAACGGCAGATATGGGATGTTCCTTTCATCCAGACGTTTTCTGTTTTCAAGAACTGCCGCATCCCTTTCCGGCTCCGGTTCTTTCTGGTTTTGCCACTGTCTCAGTTCCGTGCTGATCGCATCGTATTCTTTTTTAAGTTCTGAAAGCTGCCAGCTTCTCTGGGTTTTCTCTGCTGATAAAGCCTCGTTTTTCTGATCATACGCTTTTTTGCTTAAATTTCGAATCGCCCAGTAGTCACTGTCCGACTGATAGTTTTCAATCTGCCTTGCCATCTCCTGCAGAACTTCCGCCTCCGGATGCAGTTCTTCATTTTGCTGATTCCATTTATAAATCTGCTCGATCAGTTCCTGACGGATCTCATGAAGCTGATTTTCGTACTGTAAAAGTTCTCTCTCTGCTTTGTTTCTCTCATCCTGATACTGATCCAGATCCTGAAGGAACGTGCTGTAACGCTCCTGCACCGCTTTTTCTTCCAGAAGCAGCTGCTTTCCCTGCTCTACTTTTTTCGTGTAATCTTTCAGCAGTTTCCGATGTGCATCAAAAGAATATTCCTCTTCTTTCTTTTCGCAAAGCTCTTCCTGCATAAAAGAAAAATCATCAAATGGAACGCCATCCATATCGGATTCCATTTCCTCCAGATATTCTTCGATTTCAGACCATTTTTCTTCTTTCTTTTCTTCCTGTTTTTTCAGGATTTCTTCTGTATCGATCCGCTTTTCGTTTTTCGTCTGCTCCTGCTGTTTTTTATCGGCAACAATTTTCTGTAACTCTCTGATCTCCTGGCTTATTTTAATCTCGCGGTCTTTTAATTTGGCTGCATCATTATCCGCCAGGGAGTCCTTCTCTTCCTGAAGCAGCTTTTCTTCTCCTGCAAGTTCTTCATAATGTTCTTTTTCTGCCTGATAAGATGCCGTATTTTCCAGAATTGCTTTTTCAGTCTGAACTGTTTTTTCTTCCGCCTGGCGGCACTCTTTTATGGCTTTTGTATAGAGAAGTGCTTTGTCATACAGTACGATCTCATTATACTGATCGTACACTTTTTCAATCTGTTTCGCTGCAGAAATACTTTCTTTTAAGGTATCCAGATTTGTTTTCATGCCATCCATATTTTCGATCGCTTCCGACATCGGACGAAGATCATCTTCGGATAAGGTCTGAAGCGAACTGCTCAGGATATCATTGATCACGGTAGGCTTGAAATCCTTTGACAGTTTCGGCGTTCGCAGCTGGATCAGAAGGTTCAGCAGTTCCCTGTATTCTTCCTGTGTCTCAAAACCAAACAGCAGTCTGTTGACACACTGTGCATACTCGCTCTGTGTTTCCATCATTTTTCCGCCTTCTCCGATGCGGTTTTTCAGTTCACGCATAGTGCAGGTGATCTTGCTTTTTTCTTCTTTATAGAGATAAAGATCTTTGCCGATGCGTCTGCCGTCTGTAACGCAGAAATACCAGGAGTCCATTTTTTTATTTTTCCGGGCACGCATACCGATGCCAAGTGTCAGAAATTCATCGCTTTCTTTGCGTTTGAGCTCCATATAAAGGTATCCGGTCCGCTCATCCCGTCCATCCCCTTCTTCGAGAAGATAATTTTCCATTTTTCTTGCTTTTGACCCAAATGGATCCAGACGCTCCGGACGCATATTTCCATCCAGGAGCAGCGGGATAAAACTCTGCATCGTTACAGATTTTCCGGAACCATTGGCTCCGCGAAGCAGCATCCTGCCATCCAGAAAGTAAAACTCTTCTTCGTCGTAGTACCAGAAATCAATCAGCCCTACCCTGTATATCTGCCATTTACTGTTCATCACTGCCTCCATTTTTCATAAATTCTTCCGGATACTTTCCGATCACTTTTCCGACTGCCGGACTGAGCCAGATATCTTTCTCTTCCCGGATCAGTCCCAGTTCCAGCATATAATTCTTTACATTTTCACAAAATTCTCCTGTTGTCATCTCACGGTATGTTTTGATAAATCCCCTTCCATAAAGCTCTTTGCATGACTCCAGGATGCCTGTAAACATCTCTCTTGGAATAAAGATACGTTCATCTGCCGCAGGCACGATCTCTCCTTCTTCTATCTTTTCACAGATCATGCCGTTCACAAGCAGGATCACATCCGATATCGTGTTTTCTTCCGGAAAACACCGCCCCATGCGGCAATCCTGTGAAAGAATGAGAAATGCACTTGTGCGGTGCACGTGCAGTTCACAGTCCAGATATTCTTCAAAATCACTCTGTACCAGATTCCTCTGATTGCGGATATAGGCGAAATCTTCTTCATTCTGCTCATTTTTATACATCCCCATCGTCATCAGAAGCTGGCGGTAAACTCGCTGTCTTCGCACAATTCCGCGGTCTTCATCGACATCGATCCACTCTTCTTTCTGAAAATCCTCCGGCTTTGTATATCCCATGATATCCTGCGTAAAATTCCGCATAAAGTAGCGGGACGCCCCGGTATTTTCATAGAGCACTTCATTGCTCCCGTCTTTCGCAAAATTCTCTTCACTTCCGTCATCCACATCAAGAATGCCGCTGTTCACACAATATTTCAGCACTTTGATCAGGTGTCTGCGGTACTGGTAGACCGTCCAGTCAATCTGCTCTTCCTGATACTGCCCCTGTATGTATTCCGTCAGTTCTGATAATACAAACTGTTCCATCGCTTCTTTTTCTTCTAGGAACATCAGGATCATACAGAAAAATACATACTCTATCTTGTCGTTAAATTCCAGAATCCCCATCCAGTTCTCCGGCTTTGCCGGCATTTTCTCTATTTTTATCAGATATGGATTAACGATCATCTGATACCCAAGCTTCTCCGTCAGAAATTTCTTAATAGCCGGTGCTTCATCTTTCATCCGGTAATACAATTCCCTGTCTCTGCTTTTTAAAATCCATCTTCTCCCCAGTAATATTTCTAACGCATTCATTTTTTCTCCTCAAACCGGATTGTGTACGCCGGCATCTGTAAAATCCCGTCTTTTGCATGCAGCATACAGGTTTCTTTCGTATCTGCATTTTCGATATAATAAATTTCGCCGCTCTCTGTCTTCCCGCGAAAATGCTTATTCTCCAGTGCTTTTGACAGCCACAGCAGAAAAACATCTCTTACATGCGGCTCAATCTCCGGCAGTTCTGCAAACGAAATTTTTCCATCTTTAATATAGCTGCGAAGCAGTTTCTGTTCTTCCTCCAGCCTGCGGATCGTCTCCAGACGCACTGCCTCTTTTTCTTTGCTGCGGTCTGCAATGCCGCTTCGTTTTGCCTTTTCCTTGTAGGTCCGTACACGTGGAAGCACTGTTACCACATGCGGATCTTCTTCAAAAACACCGCTGTTGATGCTCTCCGTCTTTCGCCCGGAAAGCCCCTTTAAATGCAGCGGTTTTTCGATCCCGAAAACAGAAGCCGCCAGCCTGTGTGCCTCATAGATATCCTCGCATTTTGAGAACATCACTGCCAGTTTATGGTATTCTTCTCTTCGATTGGAACCGCTGTTGCTCAGTTCGCTGATCCTTGCTGCATATCTTGTGATTTTTCTTATGATTTCGTTTGTCGTATCAAACACACGCACCACTTCCGACTGCTGATCCTCCGTCGCCATGAACCACTCTTTCAGGCTCTGCCAGCGTCCGGTGACTTTATCAAGGATCCTTTCTTTTGTCAGCTCTACATCAATCTGAGGAATCGAGACTTCATATTCTGCTTCTTTCTCCAGTATAGCAATTATCTGATGTTCTTCTGTATTCTTCAGGTACTGCTCGATCGCCGACGCATTGATCTGCAGGCTTTTTACGAAACTTCGCAGATATTCGATCAGCCGGTCCTTGAAGATCAGAAATTCCTGCGTTTTCATCATCTGCTCCGCTTTCACACTGTTCAGCTCACGCATATAATCCTGATAATTCTGATTGAGACGGATGAAATCGCTGCCCAGATCATTCCACCAGCTGTAGATTTTTTCCGGTTCTTCGTTCTGCATTTGCGGGATTTTTTCCAGATTCATGCGGATCCGCTCCAGAAGTGTCGGCTCCAGGGAAGAACTTTCGATAAACAGATTTTCTACCCGGATCACCATTCGCTCAATTTCTACTGTCGCTTTTGACAGCTGATAGCGAAATTTTTTATTTTTAAATTCTTCAATCGTGGTCACTCTCCTGGTATCCTGCGTGGTGATCAGATTCCCCCAGGCAGTCAGTGCCGTAAGATCCTGCTGACACTGTTCCGGTGTATACTCCTGAAAATACGGATCTTCTTTTAATTCCTCATAAACTTCTTCCTGATAGATCCAGTATTTCAGCTTTTCATAATTTAAATAAAAAAGCCGGATGATCGGGCGATATCTGTCTGTATTGTCTACATTCAGGTATTTCGCCTCCAACATCGGCTTTTTCAAAGTCTCATTTATTCTCATAATGTCTGCTGTCCTCTTTTATCCGATTTATTTCGTCCATGTAAAGCGGACGTTCAAAATTTATATCTTCGGCATACTTTCATTTAACTACAGGTATCGTATCATAAGACAATTTACATCACAAGATAATTTTTACTTTTCGTTTCTGTTCCATAAAATTGCAATCACGGAACTGACAAGCAGCAGCATCGGATAGAAGAGTCTCGGCATGATCTGGAATGCCGAAAGTTCTCCGCCAAGTTCATTTACGGCAGAAATCGCCACCAGCATCTGGGCACCGTATGGGATGATACCCTGGAAAATACAGGAAAAGGTATCCAGGATCGAGGCTGCTTTTCTCGGCGTGATGCCGTACTCCTGTGCCATTTCTTTTGCGATCGGATTTGCCATGACGATCGCCACTGTATTGTTTGCCGTAGCAATGTCCATCGCACCGACCAACAGTCCCATGCCAAGCTGACCGCCACGTTTGCCGCGGAAAATCCGGTGGATCCAGGCAAGCAGAGCATCAAATCCGCCATATTCACGGATCAGGGCACACATTGCCGCAACCAGAATCGCAACCATGCAGGTTTCAAACATTCCGGAAACGCCATTCCCCATGTTTGCAAGAAGATCGACCGGTGCGATATGCCCTCCGGCCAGCATGATAAACGCCCCGGAAACAATCCCGACCAGAAGCACCACAAAGACATTGATGCCGATAATGCCTCCGATCAGCACCAGCACATACGGGATCACCTGCACCAGATGATACGACTGGCTGACCTGCCCCTGCACTTCTGTCTGAAAGGACAGAATCAGGATTAAAATCAGCGTTGCGGCTGCTGCCGGAAATGCAATCCAGAAATTCTCCCGGAACTTGTCTTTCATCTCACAGCCCTGCCCGTTGCAGGCGGCAATCGTCGTATCCGAAATAAAGGAAAGATTATCGCCGAACATTGCTCCGCCCATAACGGATGCCACACAGAATGCAAGTTCAAATCCGGACGCAGCAGAAACAGCCGATGCGATCGGCACCAGAAGCGTGATCGTTCCGACCGATGTTCCCATCGCCACGGAGACAAAACAGGCCACCACAAACAATACTGCCACTGCATATCTCGCTGGGATCAGGGAGAGCATACAATACGCCACACTCTCTGCACTTCCCCTGCCCACAACTCCGACAAACGAACCCGCCGCCAGAAAGATCAGCAGCATCGTGATGATGTTTTTATCACCCACGCCGCCAGACATGATCTCCAGTTTCTGTTCAAAATTTACCGCCCGGTTCTGCAGACAGGCAACCAGGATCGCTGCCAGAAAAGCAACCACGATCGGCACATTATAAAATCCCATCGGAATTTTCATCACGTATTCAAATAAAATACCAAGTCCGAGATACAGCACAAGAAATACGCCGATCGGCAACAGAGCGATCGCATTTCCTTTTGTTTTTCCATTTCTGTTTTCCTTTTCTTTTCCCATTTTGCTTCCTTTCTGTTACTGTTCTTCCTTCTTTCTCATTTTAAGCACTCCGAAAAGTTTTGTGATCTCCTTTTGCGGATCATCCCACCAGTCCATCGTCCAGATGCGATACAGTTTCCATCCAAGTCCTTTCAGCACTTCAAACTGTGCCACTTCACGGTCTTTCGTATTTGTCGACTGACAGTAAGAATCTCCGTCCGTCATAATTCCGAGCAGATATTCTTCCGGATGATCCGGATTGATCACTGCGATATCCACTTTGAATTTTGAATGGCCGACATTTAACTGATACTCGTATCCAGCATCTGCAAGTGCCCGGCAGATTTTTGCTTTGATCCCCTGATTTTTGACTGCTTCATTCTGTCTGTAGTCTCCCCGCAATTTTCCATTCTGAGCAAATTCCATGAAATATTTCAGAGATTCTACGCCTTTTGCTTTTGTTCGTCTCAAATTGATCTGATCGGCTGTCATAACAGAAAACACCACCATTTCACACCGGGCACGGGACACCGCAACATTCAGTCGTTTCCAGCCTCCATCCCGGTTCAGCGGTCCGAAATTCATGGACAGCTTTCCTTCCGCATCCGGTCCGAATGCCACGGAAAACAGGATCACATCTCGCTCATCTCCCTGGACATTCTCCAGATTTTTGACAAACAGCGGCTCTTCTCCCATATTTGCCCATTTATCAAAATTTAAATCTTTCTGATATTCTTCCTGGAGCAGATCCTCAATCAGAGTCTGCTGATTAACATTAAAAGTAACCACACCGATCGTCTGCTTTTTCTGCTCTGGATCGGCATATCTTTTCTTGATCTCCGCAACGATCGCCTGTGCTTCTCCTTCGTTCACACGGCTCTTGCCGCGGTCAAAAAATCCTTCCACTTTTACCATGCTGACGCGTCTTTGCCGGTCATTTACCGATGGGAACGTAAGCATAGAATTTTCATAAAATTCCCGGTTACAAAAAGCGATCAGGCTCTCATGGCGGCTTCGGTAATGCCAGTGCAGATGTGCGGACGGCATGCCAAGTGCCAGACAGTCATCGAGAATACTGTCCAGATCTTCGATATCCAGATTGTCCTCATCCACCGAATTTCCCGCAAAAAAGCTGGTCGGAGGCATCTGATTCGGATCCCCTACAATCACTGCATTTTTGCCTCTTGCAAGGGCACCGACTGCTTTACAGGTCGGAAGCTGCGATGCTTCGTCAAATACCACAATATCAAACAGATCATTTTCTGCCTTTAAATACTGAGCCGCCGAAATCGGACTCATCAGCATACACGGACAGAGTCTCTGCAAAATATGCGGGATCTGTTCAAACAGTAGACGGATGGAAATACCTCTGCCGTTGCTGCTGATCGCCCTTCTTAAATAATTCAGTTCTCTGCTGACTTCCACCGAATCACCGACAGACGGAAGCTGCGATGACAGCCGGTAAAACATTTCTTCTTTTGTCAGCTGCATACATTCCTGATCCAGCTTTTTAAACTGCCCGATCTGAACCTGAAAACCGGTTCCGGTAAATCCGTTCAGCACCGGTTCGGATTCGATCACGCCAAGAATGATCGCCCGGTAAATGGAACGCAGATATACATTCAATACCACTTCATGCGGAAGGCCTTTTTCATAGGCATCACAGATCGGAGCAAGCCCGTTTTTCCGGCACAGATCTACATTCTGCTGATAAACAATCCAGTCTTTTAATGCGCCTGCATTTTCCAGAATACAGCCACAAAGTGCCTTTCTGTTCTCAATCCAGTCTGCTTTCTCATCGCAAAATTTCAGCTCCAGCAGCTCTGCAACCTTTCGCTCTGCAGCATCCATGCTATTCCAGATAGAAAAGAGTGCTTTTCCCTTCCGGACAAGTGTACTTAAAATGCCCCTCGCCTCGATTTCCTGAAGTACTCCGGCAAAACGTACCATATTCTTTCTCTGATTTTGGATCTGTACTTTATAAGACTGCATTTCTTCATTTGTCAGATGTTCTTTCAAGATCTGTTTCCAGTCATAAGACAGTTCTGCTTCTGCCGCTTCCATTTTCTGCTCTTCCTGCTGATAAGCAGTGATCTCCGTCAGATACAGCGGAATCTGCTCGACCTCCACCGGAAATGCGGCAAACAGCTGCATTTCTGCCACAAGTGCCGCCTGTGCTTTTCCTTTTAAGAAAAATACCTTTTTGTTTGCTTCTTCGTACTTCGCATGATAAGAACTCATGTCCTGACTTAAGAAATTCTCGTTCCATTTTGAAAGCATTTCTGCCTTTTTCTGTTCAAATTTCTCCTGTTTTTCCAGATATTCTTCCGGAACGGAAAATTCACGTTCAACAGAATCTGTTGTCCTCAAAAAGGCAGGCATTTTTTCCGTACTTTCCATACACCGGATCAGTTCGGATACCTGATTCCATTCTGCCTTTGTGACCGGGTTTTTGATTCCGGCAGAGGCGGCAAAATCCGCCATCTGAGCCTGGATGCTATCAAGTACAGACAGATAGTTTTGCATCGCCGGCTCCAGTTCCGTTTTCAGATGCTGACTGTACTGTGCCCTTTTCACTGCCGCAAGCGGATGCTGATACGGATGACCGATGGATCTTCCGGCTGAGATCAGACGTTCCAGATGATTTTTCTGACTGCTCAGATCACCTTCTGTTATATTTTTGATATCCGATACCGGAAATTTTACCTGTTCTTTTGTTTCCGGAATACTTTCGTAAAGATCGATCAGCTGACGCAGACTCTTTCCGAAATTTCTTTTTTTATGTAGTGCTTTTGCGTAAGCATCCAGTTCGGTACGCATCGCATGGATGTCCGCAATTCTCTGCTCATAATCTGTTTTTGTGCCTTCCATGTCAATCTCAAGACCACGCCGCAGCTGATTTAAAACTGCCTTTTTCGTAGCTTTGTTCGAATGTAATTTCAGGCAGAAATCATCGATTCCAAGTGCCGCCAGACGTTTCTGTACCACTTCCAGTGCAGCTCTTTTTTCTGCCACAAAAAGAACTGTCTTTCCTTTTGTCAGTGCATTTGCAATCAATGCTGTAATGGTCTGCGATTTACCGGTTCCCGGCGGTCCGTGCAGTACAAAACTCACCCCTGCGGCAGCCATATTGATGGCATGCAGCTGAGAAGCATCCGCCGTTACCGGTAAATAAGCCTCCTCCTGATCCACTTCTTCCGGAATCGTGCAGTCCCAGTCCACAGCTCCTTCGATCAGACTGTGGACGATCTTGTTTCCCTCCAGGAAATCACGGTTGTTATGAATATCATTCCACATCACAAACTGCGAAAAAGAAAAGTTTCCGATCACGGCAACTTCCAGCACATCCCACATTTCCATGCTCATCACCGCTTTTCGGATCATTGCAAAAATCTTCGGCATATCCATTCCATGCTCATCCTGCGGCGGCGGATTCATGCCAGGAATCGTGATCTCATAATTCTGCTTCAGAAACTCCAGAAGCGTAATGTTGATCTGTGAATCCTCATCCCGCATCTGCATCGCATAGCCTCTGCCCGCAGACTTTCGCACAATGTCGATCGGTACCAGAACGATCGGTGCGTATCTTGCCTGTGCGTTCTTTTTCTGTTCAAACCAACGAAGCATACCAAGTGCCAGATATAACGTGCTCGCTCCATTTTCTTCCAAAGATGCTTTTGCAGAACGGTACATTTTCGTCAGAGAAGTGCTTAAATCTTTCTCGCTGTAAATGGAATGCAGTCTTTTGTGTTTGCTTTCAAAAGAAATAAATTCTGATAATTCTCCCAGTTTGTTGAGAAGTTCGATCTGACTTTCTGCTGCCGGATTCACACCTACATCAGCCGGCCGTGGCATCACCTGAAACGCTTCCCCGTCAAACAGTGCATCCTCAAGACTTCCGATATCCGCGGACAAAACCGGCACAACACTCTTTGTGACACGCATATTGATCAGCATATTCCGAAGGCTCAGATCCAGAAGTTTGCGCTCCCACTGCGTCAGTTTTGTGACCTGTGCTTTTTCCGTACAGTCCGAAAAATCAAAGACCTCGATTTTGCTGTCTGATCCACCTGTGACCTCTTTTTCTTTTCGCTCCTCGTGCAGAACCTCAAACCCGTTTGCCGTCTGAACCCGGATTGGAAGTGGACGGATTCCCCTGCTTCTGGCACGCTTCACATCGATTGCAAAATAAAACTTCCCATAATTGGAAACACGCCGTTTTGCCATGGCTGCTGCTTCGTCAAAACTTACATTCTGCCCGGAACACATCGCCGTACATTCCACGACCGTAAGCTCCTGAATGCCTTTTGCCATACGTTTCTCAAGCTGTGACGGATCATCCACCAGAATATCTGCAAACGCTCCGTCCACCAGCCAGACACCGGCAAAAATATGACCTTCCACAACCACCATGAAGGGATTTAAATCCATCGCTTCCAGACATGCCGCATAGAGCAGCGTCAGATCCATGCAGTTTCCAAAATGCTGCTCCAGCACCGCATCCGCCAGGCGGACTCTCTGCCCGCATGCCTCAAAGCTCGCTGTCGATGCATATGTAATATTTTTCTGCTGGATCGCCGCATAAGCTGCTGCCGCCATGTTTTTGACACGCTCCTGATCACCGGACTGATAACCGTCCAAAGAAGGATCGCCCGTCCATTTCTCCAGATATTTCGATGCCAGCTGGATCAGACTGACCACTGCCGGATGATTCGGCATTGCAAAAGATGTCAGAAGCTCCGGCGTATACTGAAATCCCGGGAACTCATCAAACGCCATAACCGTGATATTGATCTTTTCCGATGCCAGCACAGTTTCCCCATCCAGAACCGTAACCGTCAGCTGACCGGAAAACTTCTCCGTGATCGATGCCAGATATCCGACATGGAATGTCAGAGCCAGATTTCGAAAATGCAGCTCCTCACCTGTCTGCAGTGCCTCGATCCCGCACACAAAATCCTCCATCAGCTCACCGTCCGAAGCGATTTTTAAAAGCAGAGCATTCCGTTCCGTTTCGGATGTGTTTTTGATGCAGATATCACGCACGACAGAAGCACCATTGTGAACCAGTGCATAGTTGATCACCTCATCGATCTCACATGCTAAGACAATGCTGTTTTCTGGTTTATTCGCTTCCTCTGCTATTTCAGGCTGCTTCGTTTGCAGATGTTCTGTGGCTGCTGTATTTACTGCATTTTCTATATTTTTGTTTGCTGCGTTTACAGCTTCTGCTATATTTTCATTTACTGTTTTTTCTGCCTCTGTTATATCTGCTGTTTTTGTTTCCCTCTGCTGCCCCGCCAGCATCCGCTGTGTGGCTGCCTCACGCTCCGGTATGATCAGCTTCTCCCTGGATATCCGAACCATCTGACGATCCGGCCGAATAAACTTCTGACGATCCATCTTTATCAACTTGTAGTCCCCCAGTCTTGTTTGTTGATTTTCCTGCTCATTCAAGTTCAAGTCGAACGCACGTGAGACTTGGCACGCGATTCTGGTCAGCTTTGCTGACATTTACCTAACAGAATCGCTGTGCATCCTCGCGGAGCGTTTATCTTAGTCGGAGATTGAACTCCCACTAAGACAAATTTGTTGCTCGCCACTTTATAGAAGTGGGAGTCTTCTTCGACTAAGATAAAACAAATAAAAATGCCCCAAACACCAGGAAAATACTTTGTAGATATACTACCATTTATCTCCCTTTGGTTCAAGGCATTCACACACTTATCCGAAAATAAGAATCAATAATAAAACTAATAATACAATTACCAGAAAAATCAACACCACGATCAGCTTGTTTTCCAGATTTCCCTGTTTTTTCTCCACACTCACACTATTTGTCAACAATCCCTGTATCCAGCCGACTGCCAGCTGATACATTCCCTGAACGTTTGGATGACAGCCATCCATCGTCTCATACATCACATTCATTTTCCGCAGATCAATTAGTCTGCATCCATACGCCGCCGCACATTTTCGAATCGCAACATTATAACTTTCCAGTGAATTTCCCTTCACTCTTTTCGGAAATGCCCGCCGTCCATTGACCGCTGCCGGACAGATGGTTGCACAGTAAATCTCTGCATCCGGATAACGGCATCGTAAGAGCCACAGCATTTTTTCATATGCCGTCTGGAAATAACCTTTTCCGACCGGAATGCCGTTTCCAAAATCGTTCATTCCAAGAGAAACTAAAATTGCATCCGGTATTTCTCCGTTTTGATGAAGACACTTGGTACGCCACTCACTGCTGCCGGAAGAATCGATGTTTCCATAAACTTTACTTCCGCTCCAGGAATGATTCGTCAGAAGTCTGGCTCCAAGCTGGTTTAGCACGATCATCCACCACGTTGAATCCACGGAAAAAATCCCATTTCTTTCTGCATATTTCGGTGTGTAATACACCTTGCACTCCGGCGGATTATATCCGTAATATGTACTGAGCGAATCACCGTAGATAGAAACTTTCTTTCCCCACAGTGGATTCGGTATTTCTCCGTTAAATTTTCTGGTAAAAATCTCAAAATTTTCTTTATCTCCCAGATTATCAACCTTGATCGCAAAAATAACCTCACGAAAAGCCGACTGGAACTCTCCTTCTACCAGAAGTTTCTCAAAAATATCAGCTACCAGTTCCGGTGAATTTCGAAAACCTCCGCAGCCAAAAGCTCCTAAAACCAGTGCCTGCACACCGTGGATCTGAGCGGAAAGCAGAATATTTCGAATTCGCTCGGTCAAAATTTTTTCCAGTTTCTTTCGCTTTATCCGTCTGTCCCGGACTCTCAGATTCGGTGCCGAACAGGTAATGACATCAATCGGAAACCAGTCATACTGTCTTTTTACATAGCCATTCTCTTCTTTAAAAACAGTAATGTTTTCAGAATAAATAATGCGGTTGCTGTAATACGGCGATCTCTCATTGTTGTACTGATAAAAGTGGACAATATTATCCGCTTTTGACAGACATGGAAACAGGTTGCTGCATCTGCACAGACTGGATTCCTGGGACATTTCTCCATAAGAGCTTCCTCCTCCCGGAGTCACCGCATTGGCAAAATTCAGAACCGCCACTTTGGGATAAATCCTGGACAGCCTCTCCGCTTCATTTAAGACGGTATTATTTGTGACCTGAATATTTGTATAATAATTTCCAAAAACTCTGGTATCGGTAATGTTCTCTGCATACAGAAGTGTACACATAACTGCTCTCGAAGTTAAATCATACAGTCTCCGATCTTCCAGTAACCTTTTTTGTGTATCTTCAAAAACATATGCCAAAGATTCCATATGCTCTCCCTTCTGCCTTCTTAGTCATCCAACAGCACTTCTTCATAATCATAAAAGCACGTACAATTCGGATGCCGTCTCTTATATTCTTTTACCTGCTCCAGATCAATGCCATCGGAACATGGATTCATCAATTCAAGATCCAGATCGTAAATAGGACTGATATCACTGACTCCTGATTCGTGGAATTGCAGATATTTCAGATTTTTCAGTCCTGCCACCGGACTTATATCAGAAAATGGATTATCATCCAGACACAATTCTTCCAGACTTTCGCATCCACGCAACGGTGTAATATCATCAATATCACAGTTGATCAAAATCAGGCTTCTAAGTTGTTTACACTGTTCAAGCGGTGACAGATCATCTATCATTACATTTGCCAGATAAATTTCTTTTTCATCATAGCTGAAAGTCTCTCCACCAAGAACAAAGGTATTTTCATCCTCCGTCTCCGTTTCACCCTCCGTCTCCTCTTCCAGTTCCACATAAGAAACATCCTGTGGTGCCAGTATGATGGTCGGTGAACTTCCGCTCATATTTCCTTCACTGTCCGTTTCAATTTTCACATCACAGGAATTTACAGAAAATTCAATCCAGTATTTTCCTTCGCCATCTTTTACCGGTTCTGCATCCATGCCAAAAATACTTTTCAGTCTCTCGTAACTGATAAAATCGCTATAACCTACAAACAGCATACCAGGAGAGGAAAGCTCGATCCGATACGGTTTCGCACAGCGATTGACCTGTCTTGTGACTGTATCGATCGCCTCTGGCTGTTCCCCTGCATTTTTATAATAAGCAATACCGCTAAAACCGGCAAAATGTGCCGCATAATCACCGTCCTTGCCGGATGAGACATCACAGTTTCCATAAGCATCCACATAATTCTGATAGCCGAAACTTGCGATATTATCCAGCAGAAGAAAACGAACTGCCACATTTTCTTCTTCCGACTCTGCCACATCCAGAACCTGCTGTCTGATCAAACTGTCATCTTTGCCTTCTTCCTGCTTCTGCTTTTTAATCCTCTCAAGCACGGTTTCCAGAAAAGTATCTTTTGTTTTCTCGTATCCTTGACTTGCTATATCATAGGCACTGTCATAGTCCTCCTCTTTGATGTACATGCTGACCAGTTCCTGATATGCTTCTGCTTTCTCCGGACAGATCTTGATCATCTGCAGATATTCTTTCTCTGCCTCCGCATAATCCTCTTTTACCAGATACTGATTGGCTGATTTCAGATGGACACCGTATTTTTGAGATTTGCTCTGCCCAAGCCCTGTGATGACCGCAACACTGATCACAATGACTGTGCCTGCTGCAGCAACACCCGTAATGATTTTAAATTTTATATTCTTTTTCTTATGCATTATTCCGCTCTCCATCCCAATTCTTCCAGCTGTGAGATAATTTTTTTCAGCTGTACCATATCTGCATCTTTTTCTTCATCGATCCCGGACTGCTCCATGATTTCTTTTGCTTTTTCATACCACAAAAAGACCTGCTTATAGGTACGGTCAGCCGGTCGTCTGTCATTATTCCACTGATAATTTACATAAGCAAGTCGAATACATGCCCTGTATTCTGTCTTATATTCTTCTGTGATTTTTTCCAGTATCTTGATACTCTTATCCCAGTTCTGCTGTTCTTCATAGACTGCATCTAGATTGTAGCGATCTTCCAGTAATACCAGACCCGTTTCTGCAATCTTCTCCAGACATTCGCCTGCAACCTCTGTCTCATTCATCTGCAAAGCCATCCTCGCCGCACTTCTCAGCCAGAAAACCTGACTGCTGACCGGCATGCTTTCTGCTTTTTGCTGCAAAAAAGAAATCCCTTCTTCCATATGTCCGGATTCCTGTGCCGCCTGTAAAAATACATGAACAGCATGAAACATCAGATCATCAGAGGTATTCTCCAGAACTTTTTCTGCCATAAAATAAGCGGTCTGGACATCTCCCTGCAGCAGATCGATCTCCGCCCGGATCATGCTGACATCTTCTTCTTTCAGATTTCGCTTTTTTGCTTCGCGTAAATAATTCTCTGCCTGTTCATAATCACCAAGCGATGCCTCGGTGATTGCCAGATCACGATATAATTCTGCATTTTCTTCATCACAATTTACTGCTGCCTGAAGCAAATCCTCTGCCTGATCAAAATATTCCAGAAAGAGTGCCGTTTTTGCCGCAGCATACAGAACTTCTTCCTTTCGCTGCGAATCACGTTTCAAATATTTCTGATATTTTTTTGTATTCAGGATCGCAATCCCATCATCGTATAAGATCTCAATTTCTGATGTTTCGCTGTTTTTGTAATCACAGTCCGCTTCTTTTTCCACATAAATATCTGCCACATCTGCAAAATCACGGTACTTTCTCTCATCCACGCTGCGATAAAAAAGTGTTCCGCCAAACACGCTGACGGTAACTGCCGCTATCGCAGTAGCTTTGAGTACTTTCTTTTTGAACAGCCTGGAAGAAGACCACTGTTCCAGATGCTCCAGTGCTTTCTGCATCTCTTTTGCATTTTTAAATCGTTTATGGATATCCGGCTGCATCGCCTTTGTCACAATGTTCTCCAGCTCGTTGCTGTAGCCGTGATCCAGGTATTTCAGCTCGATCAGATCTTTTCTTTTCGCATCCGGATAGATTCCGGTCATCAGAAAATAAAATACCGCTCCCAGACTGTACAGATCACTTCGCCCGTCCAGATGAATCCGATTCCCATCTTTTCCTGCCAGGATCATCTCCGCTTTTTTTGCCTGTTCCGGCGAAGCGAACTGGCTGCTGAGCCCGATCAGTTCTTTATTGCTCTCACCGTCAATCGAAATATTAAAGTCGATCAGACAGATATCTCCATCTTCCTGTATCATAATGTTTGCCGGTTTGATGTCGCAGTGCAGGATTGGCGGTTTTCTCGTATGAAGATAATCCAGAACTTCCAGAAGCTGCTGCATCCAGAACAGAAGCTGTTCTTCCGAAAAATGCATCTGCCGGTTACAGTAGTACTCCAGATCATGCTCCGGAATATAATCCATGACCGTATAAATCCCGCCATTTATCTGGATAAAATCATAAACCTGCGGCAGATACCGATGATGCAGATTTTTCAGGATATCAACTTCAATACGGCTGTCCATGATGTCCACACAGTGATCCTTTACCTTTTTGACGATCACCTGCTTTTGCAGATTTTCATGGTATGCCAGATAAATCTCTCCAATACCTCCCTTACCAAGATGCCGTATGATCGTATAGGGAGGGGGAAGTCTGAAATTTGCCATTGTTCATTCACCTGTATGTTTTTGTTTATACGGTTTTCCTTCTTCCTTCTTCTGTCAACATATAGGATGTGAATGCATAGGAGAAGCCGCCTTTCATCTGATCGGCTCCAACATATACAAGAAGAAGCCGGGTTCCGTTCTCTAATCTTCTGCTGTTTACAATATATGTTTTATCAAGCTTTTCTCCATATTGAGAGACAAACTTTACAAGTTCTGTGCCCGGTGTCTCATGTACCGCTCTTTCACAGACACTTCCGTCCAATACACCGTAATTTTTTCTTTGAAATACCCTTATTTTTTCCTGATAACTTTTTTTCTGCCAGATGGTCCAGAACGTCACACCGAACAACAGTAAACCTATGATGATCGCCAGAATCCCCATGGATGCATACGATGCCATGAAAACAACACCTGCCACACTGGCTACAGAACTCAGCCTTTTGCACCATTTTATGGAACGCTGAAAATATGCGGTAAAAAATTCTGTAATTGCATTACTTTCTTTCTCTGTTGGTCTCCTAAACCCTTTTAAATCTTCAATTTTCTTTATTGTTGTCATATATCTCCTGAATTCTGTTTATAAATTCTTCCCTTTCTTCATCTTCATAACCACGATAACAAATTTCTGCAATGTCACCGTGATTGAATAAAAACTGTGTTCCTTCTCCCATATTTCCTTCCGGATACATGACTCCGATATAATCATAGTCGATATTGTCGGTTTCATTTGTTTGACCGACGCCAAAAATCATTAATTTTTTCTGAGCATCTTTTAAAAGTACAACGGTACCAATCGGTAATAATTCTGAAAATTTCATGTTTTTCTACACCTTTCTGTTTTTATTTTCGTATGCTTTATCTTATCATATCGCAGGCTCTTTTACCAGCTTCCACCACCGCCGCCTGCATAGGCAGTTCTCCATCCCGGGGAAGTGATATCTTTCCACCATCCTCCGATTGCTTTGCCTGCTTTTTTCACTTTCGAACCAACCGTATCCAACACCGCATCTGACACAAATTCTGCAAAATCCTTTTCTTCGCCCATAAAAGTTTTGGTCAGATATTTGGTTGCATAATCAATTCCCCAGGTAGCCCCAACTATCAGAGCACCCGTTAGAACGGCCGGAGCTCCCAGCGTTCCTGCCACAGCAGCCAGAACTATGCCCTCTCCGATTTTGACCCCGGTCTCTCCGATTGTTTCTGCTAACTTTCTTCCAAAAGTGGTATTGCTTTCATCGGTAAAATTATCATATCCTGTAGTTAGAAGCGTCAATCCATATCCTGCCCATTTTGCACCTACAGCAATTTTATCGCCTACTTTGTCTGCTTTTGACCATTTCAGTTTATCTACCTGTTTCTGCAGATTTTCTATGAAAGTTCCTCCTGCTTTTTTATCTACATTAAGACCCAGCAATGTTTTCAGATCAAAAGAACTGGTCGTTGCCTTTCCTGCCGCACCTGCAGATTTTACTATCTTTTTTAAAATACCTCCCCAGTCTTTTGTTGTTTTTGGTACTCCTCCTGTGGCAAGTCCCCCGAAAATGGCAATCAACGGACCGACAACTCCACCCTCGGCAACAGCATCCCAGATTTTCTCCCAGAACCCGTTATCCTTTTTATCCTTTTCCGGCTCCGTATTCTTCTTTCCGTTGTCCTCGCTGTTTTCCTTTCCTTTTACCGTGACTGCACCAAGTTTTTTTTCGGTACTCTGATATTGTGTGGAAGCTTCTTTTAAAACGCCGGAAAAACTTTTACTTTTTCGCTCCAGATTATTTATGTAACTGGAATAATTGTTTAATGAATGTTTAATCTGTGCCCTGGATGATATTTTCCAGCTCAGGTTACGGTTTACATAAGAAACATCGGATGACACAGAACTCAACATTCTCGCTATCTGTTCCATCTGCTGTGCCTGCTGATCCAACGCATTTGTATTCACTCGTATTTTACTCACATTTCTCTCCTCTCTTCCTTTTTCTTTCTGTAACAAAGATAGCCAGAATGAGTCTCTTTGAACTCTTTCTGGCTATCTGCTCACTTATGTTTTAATCTAATGTACTTGCCGGGAGTTCACTTGCTGCACTCTTTGCTGCATTCTCTGCTGTCTCGTACTGCTCTGCCATGGTATTAAGATCATTGACATGCTCCATGATCATACGGTTTACCTTGTCCATGCTTGCCTGAAGAGAAGTAAATTTTGATTTATATGCTTCTGAAGCTTCTCCTGTCCAGCTTCCTGATAAAGCATTGACTTTTGAAATCATCTCATCATGCAATGTTTTTACTTCTGCTGCTTTTCCCTGAAATGTGCTGGCTGTATTTTTAAGTTCCGCAGGTGTTACTAATAATGTTCCATCCATAATCTTGATCTCCTTTTACTGTTTTTATCGTTTATTCTGTCTTTGATTTACTGTTTGCTGTTCTTAATCTTTAGTAGCTTCTTGTCGTTGCTGTTGAAGTGTTGGTAACTTCTGCTTTTTCATAAGTTGTCAGAATGGTCTGGAGTGCCAGAATATATTGCTCGATCAGAAGTGAAAAGGTTGTCCATTTTTCTTTGTCCTTCTCAAATGCATTGTTGAAAGCTGTATTTGCATCGCCCTGCCACTGTGCTCTTAATGCCTGCTGTGCCTGCTCCAGTTCACTTACTTTGTTTTTAAATGCTTTGTTTTTCTCAGTCAGATCCGTGATCGCTGCCTTTAACTCTGATGCTGTTACCTGAAATTTTGCCATGATGTTCATTTCCTTTCTTTATGTAGATTTTTTTGTGTTCCTGTTCTTGATGATGCTATCTTACCTTACATCCATCTTTTTATGTCTGATTTCCGATGATTGGTCATCAAAATGCGATATCCTGCATTTGGTATCGGATCATCGTCTTATCATCCTTTTCCCTTTGTTGCAATTGCCTGAAGTGCCTTAATCTCCGCATCGCGATAGGATTTTGCAGATTTGCGGATAACGGCTGCGATCTGTACCAGATCACCTGCTGTCTTCTCCAGTTTTTGTTTTAATGCATCACATTTCTGTAAGTACAGGGATGCACTCTCACCCTCCCATTCGCTTCGCAGGGATTCTTTTACTGTGTCCAGCTGCCTGCTTGCATTTCGCATCTGCTCTGCACTGTTCTCCAGTTTCTGTGCCTGTGCAAGTGCATTTCCAAAGGCAATTGAAATAGACTTATAGGTTGCCATACTTTCTCTCCTTTAATCCAATGTACTTGCCGGAAGGGAATTTGCCGCATTGGCTGCTGCCGCCTCGGCTGCCTCATAAACTCCTGCCATCTCTTCCAGATCTTTTACCTGTTCCTGATACTTTTTAAACATTTCCTCAATTCTGGTGATTCTTGAGGTATATTGTTTTCGGTGAGCATTCCCTGCTTCCCCGATCCAGTAATTTGCAGAGCCGTTAATCAATCCTTTCAGTTTGTCAAACTGGGACTGCATCGTTCTAAGGTCTGTCCTTACCGTTGATGCCTGCGTACGAAGCTGCTCTGTCGTTACGATAATCTGCCCTGTTAAAGCCATAATCTGTCCCCCTTAAACTTTAAATCTGAATGGCAGCAATCTCTGATTTTACATTCTGTTCGCACGTATCATACTCTACACGTGCCTTTGAAATATTTTCAGCCACTCTCTGCAGTTCTATGAGCAGCTGCTGCATTTCCTGATTATCTGACTGATACTGTGCTGTAAATGCATCGTGTGCACTGCCCTGCCACATTCCATTTAAAGATTCCAGAGCCTGGTACATTTTCTCCCGGTTCTGAGAAATCTGATTTAATGTCTCCTGATAGGACTGCACCATAGTATTTACCTGCCCTGTCTCTACATCAAATTTCATTCTCTGCCTCCTCTCTTTCCTGTAACTATTCACTGAAATGGATCATACGATCGATCTGCCTTTCCAGTTCCCCGGTATCGATCTGCCCGAAAACATTCGCTCCAAGCCATCCGCTGATCCACCGATTTCTCATCTGGTTCTGCTTATCCGGCTGTCTTAGACGAAACGCCTCTTTTAAACCTGTATTTGTCCCAATGCCGTCATCCTGCGTTGACAGTTTCTGTTCTGTCTTTGCATAAAGACTGCTGACATCTTCCAGTACTTTTGCCATTTTCCGAACAAAACCTTCTTCTTTTTCCAGATTCTGCTCCTGCCTGCGAAGTACGGAAATTTCTTTTTCAAATACATTGTTCTGAGATGCAAGCAAATGCTCTGCAGTCCTGATTTCTTCCAAAGTATCTGACAGCAGATGACTTATCTGGCGTAATGTGGACGCATGATCATCCAGAACTGTTGTATTGACTTTGAGCAAATTGCTTCCCTCCTTATCTCCTGTCTGTATTGTTCCATTCGATAAATCAACTTTAACACAAAAAATTTTTTTCATTTAAAAATCCGATAAGCGGTAAGCTAATTGCGATAAACGGTATTTCTCTATACAAGAAACAGGGTATCTCCATAAGAAACCTGATTATCAGCCAGCGTACTTTCCGGCAGAAAAACGCTCTGTCTGTTCTGCTGACACAAAAGGAACATTCCCGGATCTTTGCTGAGATTCAGATGTTCTTTTTCTGCGATCATCTCTGCCATTTCTGTTACTACCTGTTTTACTTTCTGTGTTTCATCTACTTTAAAATCATAGGCATGATTCATTTCTGCAAATATAACTTTCACAATCATCATATGCACTCTTCCTCCAATACCCGTAAAACGTTTTCCCGGCTAAATACTTCTGCCTTTGCCTGATCCCATAACATTTTTCTGCCGTCCGCTGCATTCCAGATGAATAAAAACTTCCAGTCATTTTCTTTTTTAAAGGCCAGGATTTCTTCTGCCTGTTCAAACTTGTCAGACCGTGCTTTTTTTTCAAATTCATCCACCAGCTGTCCGCCCGGAACCTTACATATATAATCCAGAAGTGCATGCTCTGATAAGTAAGAAATCCGGACACTTTCCTGCTGAACGGACATCTGCTCCACTGCTGTAAATATCCTGTCTTTTTTATAGAACACGATCGGCATACTTTCTTTTTTCAGCACTCTCAGTTTCAGATCTGAATTTATAATTCCTGAAAAACTCTCTTTTAACTTTTCTGTCGGCTGATATCCGTTTTCTTCCAGATACAGAAAGCCCATCTGATTCAGTTTCACGACTGACGATGCGATTCTTTCGCTTAAGGAGCTTTCCCTTTGCATGACTGGGAAATCCATTTCGCCTTTATACCCCAGAGTCTGCATACAGATCTTCAGATCCAGATTTGACAAAATCCATATATTATCTGCCATCTTTTGCATCATAAACCTCCCGAAGTTTACTCTGACAGTTTCTGGAGATCGGCAACACGATTTCTGATCCAAGCTGCACCAGATGATTTGCCCAGTCAATCGCCAGAATCTTGCTCTTATTTACCAGATAGCCTTTATGACACCGTACAAAGGAATCTTTCAGCTGTTTCTGCAGCTGCATCAAAGTTCCTCCAAAACCAATCTCCTGGTATTCCGTTCTTGCATACAGTTTTTTATCTCTTGCCTCTATATAATAAATTTTATCATATGGTATATACTGAGCTTTCTGTCTTGTACGGATACGCAATACTTTTTCCTCTTCTGTAAATTCCGACATGGAGAGCAGAATCTGAAGCATGGCTTTTTTATTCTGCTCTGTTTCCATCGGTCTCCACAAAAGAGTACATGGAAAAATATCCGGTCTGACATACACTGATGGCAGAATACTGTCATCTGCAATCGGAATGATCTTGGCTTCTCTGTAGCTTTTTCTTGCTTTTACAAGCGTTTCAACTGCCATTTTGTCAGACACATCGCACACCAGAAGATCCAGAAGTTCTGCCTTTTCAATCGCCGCTGCCCATTCTTCCAGTACAACAAAAGTATCCAGCTGATAATCTGCCAGATTTTGCTGAATGGAAATCTCCGTCAGCAGCTTTCTTAAAATTTTCATTTCTTCCGGTTTTCCATATCCCAGAATACGGATCATGACTGCGTCAGCCCCTTGTTCTGCGGGATAACGATCATATCCATCAGCTGATTATCTTCCGCATTTGTAGCATAGGCAATTCCAGGTTTCAGACGCTTGATCTGCTCACTGTAGCTGATATTTGTGTAAGACAGTACATTCTGTTTGCTGAGTTCTCCTCCAAGAACAATACCGTTCTTTTCGCTGTTGAAATTCAGGTAGGCAATCTTATCCATCATAGTCACACTCTGAGATACGTTATATGCTCCGAAAATAAATACATTTAGCAGTCGGCCTTTGGCAAAAATATTTTCAATCCACGGACTTAATTTACCGATACCTTCCATTTCGGTATATACGTTTTGCAGGAAGCACTGCAGATCTGCAATACATACAAAGACTGCCGGGAATTCCTGCTGCATCTGGCGGAATACTTCTTCATCTTCCAGACCTTTTTTCTGAAGTTCTTTTCTTCTAGGTGCACGTTCATTCGTAACGTTGATCATTTCTTTGATATTGTCGAAATACTGCTGCGGTGTGTAAGCATACTCTGCCCCGGTCAGTTCTGCTGTTGCCTTGTCCGATTCTTTCTCATTATCAAAGAATAAGATCCTTCCGCCCATGTCTCTTGCCGCACAGGCAATGTTACGAAGCAATATCGACTTTCCGGTACGCTCTCTTCCAAGCAGTGTATAGCAGAAGGTCTTTGCCAGATCCACGCCGAAAACAGAAGCATCTTCCTGCAAGTATGCGATCGGCAGGATTTCTTTTTTCTGGATTTCTTTTCGGTAACTTTCCAGCCCGGTAAAAGTCTTCCATGTCGGTTTTTCCGGGATTTCCGGGATCTGCATTGCCCGGTGTCCACGCCAGGTTTCGGACATCTTCCGGCAGGTTTCTCTGATCATTTCCGAACGTGCATAATCATTTTCTGCCACGCAGGAAATGGCTGTCTGATATTCCAGAACATTTCCGTCATAAATTACAAGTCCGCGGCCTTTTACATTGCTTTCCGGCAGTACATCAAAATGCGATGTGCGGAGAGCTTCGGTATAGCGATACTTATCGCCAAGTTCCAGACAGATGCTCTGACGCATATTGTCCGCAATCTTATTCTGCAGTTCGGATGCACCGTATCCTGCGGAAGAGATGACAAGGAAAATTCCGTAGCCTTCGGCAGATCTTGACAGTTCCAGCAGAATATCTTCAAAACGATTGTCTGTCTTTTCACGGAAGTTTGCATAGCCATCGATCACCAGAACGATTGCCGGCATTTCATGACCGTGCAGACGGATATACTGTCCAAAACTTCCACCTTTGATCATGCTCTTACGCTCTGCAAGAATACCTGTGATCATGCCGAACAGTTTATTCAGTCGGTCATTCTCACCTTCCAGAACGATTCCGCCGACATGGATATCGTCCTCAAATGCACAGAGCATCTGACTGCTGAAGTCCACTGCATAAACGTTGACTTCTTCCGGTGAATAGCTTGTCAGAAGACCGTACACAAGGGTCTGTAAGAACGTACTCTTTCCGCTTGTCACGCCGCCGACAACGGAGAGATGTCCTTTTGTCGCAAGATCGATCATCAGCGGATACTGCATCTGATTTTCCGGATCGTCCACAAGTCCGATATAACTGGAGAGAACAAATTCTTTTTCGTGTTCCATCCATCTTCCGTTCTGATAAGCATTTTCTTCATAGCCACGCAGTTCTGTGATCGCAAGCTGTTTTGGAAGCTCCGGCATCCACAATTTCTGTTTGTTGATGTAATGATTTTTCTCTGCCAATTCGCCAAGATAACGTACCACGGCATCCAGCTGCGTGATCTCTTTTTGTTCCGGAAGTTTTTTATTATTTTCCTGGAATACTTCGATCAGATAATCTGCTGCTTCTTCCGGTCCGTCTGCTTCCTGCGGTAGATAGTGTATGATTTCTTCCATAATATGCAGATTCGATGCATTTTCCGGAAAACGCTCTTCTTTGCAGTTCAGTTCACCGATCACCTGTTTTGCAAGAGCCCTTCGCTCTTCTCTTGTACAGTCAGAAAGAGCACTGATCTGCATTTTTTCACAGAAATCTGCAATCACGGTGACAATCTCTGTCATCCATTTCTGCATTGCTTTTTTCTTTTTCTCGCCTTTGGAACGTCTTCCGGATACCATCTCACGCCCCTGCAGATCCAGAAGCATTGCTCCGTTTTTGCTGCTTCCGCCTTCTGCATCGTAGACGGCTCCGCTCCATCCGGACTGGAACTGTTCATAAACTTCATCGTTTCCAACCTGAAGATAGCCTCGTCCTGTCTGTGTCAGATAAGCGGCATCCGGTTTGTGAAGCATATCATTACTGTCATGTTTGTCTGCAACTCGCAGACAGAGCTTGAATTTCGTGTTACTCCAGATATTATCATCTACGGTACCGCTCGGTTTCTGAGTTGCCAGGATCAGATGTACGCCAAGGCTTCGTCCTACCTGTGCTACAGAGATCAGCTCACGCATGAATTCCGGTTCTTCTCTTTTCAGCTCGGCAAACTCATCGATGATGATCAGCAGATGCGGAATCGGTTCGGATGCCTCACGATTTTTGACAAGTTTCGTATATTCATCAATGTTTTTTACACCATATTCTCCGAAAATACGCTCACGCCTGCGGTTCTCACTCTTGATGGATACCATGGCTCTGCGAACCCGGTTTCCGGAAAGGTTGGAGATCTGTCCGATCGTATGTGGCAAATTGGAAAACAGATTCGCCATACCGCCACCCTTAAAGTCAATGATCAAAAAGCCGACATCCAATGGGCTGAAATTTACGGCAAGTGAAAGAATATACGTCTGCAGTGTCTCACTCTTACCGGAACCAGTCGTTCCTGCCACCAGACCATGCGGTCCGTGGTATTTTTCATTGATATCGAGGTAACATTCTTTATTTCCGGCTTTCTGACCGATCAGTGCACGCATAGATTCATAGGTACGGTTTTTACGCCAGTGTTCCAGAACATTCATTTCTTCCAGACGATGTACACCCATCATCTCAAAGAACGTGATGGAATTCGGAATATCACTGCTTGCTTCCATCTGATTTGCACGCAGACAGCTCATACGTTTTGCCATCTGCTCAATGCTGTTCGCATCCAGATAGTCAAAGAGAACACTTCGTCTCTCATCACCACCTTCACGAACACCGTAAATACCCTGAAATTCCTGATTATCCTGAATAATAAAGCTACACTCACTTGGAAGCTGTTCATACATGCCGGAAAAAATCACAGTTGTAACGCCAAGGGTGGTTCCGCTTTCATACAAATATTTTGATACCATCTGAGAATCCAGAAGTTCCGGGGATTCCACAAACACCACATAATGCGGGTAAAATTTCGCTGTATTTCCGTAGCTGGACTGTATATTTTCGGAACGATTTCGCAAAACCTGTGCAAGAGCATACAAAACATCGTTGATCTCATTTTCATTTGATGCCACATAACGCATACTGTGTTCTTCATTCCATACATGTGGAAGCCAGCGCACATAAGACCATTCTTCGGCATGTTCTGAATTTTCATCATATAAAACAACCAGTTTTACATCCGCCGGACTGTGTGTGGATGCAATCTGCGAGATCAGCACACGCGACAGGTTCATGGCTGCAATTTTGTCACTGTCCGTCAGGATTCCAACTACCGAATGTTCTTCTAAAGACACGCCAAGCGGCACATCTCGCATCGTCTCAAAATTCTTTGCCAGTTTCTCCGGACGCTCCGACAGTTCATCATCAATCATAGTAAATCCCTGTTTTGGAACCGTGATTTTCACCTGAAACGGCATTTCTCCAAGTCCGAGTCTCACAAACAGAAAATCCGAATACTGCTTGGATCTGGCCCAGATCTCTACCGAATCTGCCGTGTAATGGCTGGATGTATTTGCATCCGGATACATATTCAGCATAGCCTGTCTGTTAAATTCGAACTTGCTGCGAATACGGTCTGCACACTGAACCAGATATTCTTCGTAACGGTTCAGACGCATCTGCTCTCTTTCGCGATTGTCTTTCTTTGTATATCTCAGATTAATGATTGCCCATGTGGTACCGACAATCGCCGAACCTGCCGTGATAAAAATGCCCATTCCCATGTTTCCGGAATTCATAAGCGTATAGCCCAGAAGCATCGGAAGCATCATCGTAAACGAAGGAAGAATACTCATCCATGCCGGTTTGCGGTCTTCTTCCTGTTTCTGCGGCACATTATCAATCTGTTCTTCCCCGTCAAATAATTTTGGAATCACTCGCGGTGAAATATGAACGGTCGTTTCGCCTTTTTCTTCGATTTCCGCTCCAGTGTCACCTGCTCCCTTCGGGAATGTCAGTACTTCCAGTTTATCCGGATTGATATAAACCTGACCTTCCAGACAGCTTACCGAGATAATGTCTCCCAGATAAATGATCGAAAGTCCATACAGGTTGATCAGATCACCGAATTTCAGTGTGCAGGAACCATTTAACCTCTGATGTCCTACATACGTTCCATTGGTACTGGTATCCCGGATCATACAACTTCCATTCTGAAACTGAAGTTCTGCATGATGCTGCGAAATGATCGACTGCGACGGAAAACAAATATCACAGTCATCCGCTTTTCCGATCGTAATACTTCTTCCGAGAACTTTAAATTTATTGTATGCTGCAAGTTCCGTCGGTGATGCGAGCACCAGCATGGCAAGGTTATCACCCTGCTTCGTCTCAATCTGCAGAATCTGTCCTGCTTCCAGAATCCCTGTAAAACGCCCTCTCGCCCAGGTTACGATATAATCTGCCGAGTCTTTAAAACGCCACTGCTGATCCTGTACATCCATAAAAAGATGTAAATCTTTGCGGATACTGTATTCTTTCGCCCTTAGCCATACATCGTAATCTGCATTATCCGTGGAAGGCAAATGCACTTCCTGATAAGCATTATTCGTATAGATTGCCAGTATCAATCCCATTTTCCCACACTCCTTATCCTTCTGTTGTAAATTTAAATTCCTGTGTTCCTATTTTTATAAAACTTCCTTCCTGTATCAGAAACTCCTGATTTGGCAAAAGCACCTTTCCGTTAACATACGTACCGTTTGCAGTTCCCAGATCTTTGATATAAACCGTATCTCCACCGCCGCTCAACACAAAATGTTTTCGACTTACAAGCCGGTCATTCACCGTCAGCTCACAGGCTCCCGGCTGTCTTCCCACAAGAAACGGAAAACCCGGTATCGCAACAGCTCTTCCGGAAGAAAGATGCCGCAGAAAATACTGCTTTCGACTTAAACGTTTTGTGCCTTCACAGGAAGTAAAACTCTTTTCCCATTCCAGCAAATCCATTTTTTCCCGTCTGTTGATCAGATTTACCAGCACCGCAAATGCATCTCGCTCACCCTTCCGGTAAGAGTACGCATTTGTCAGCCTTACAAACATTTCTTTTATATTCGGATATTCTTTTACGGAATTGATCGGCCAGTACAGCATCACAACTTTTTTATTCTCGTAATTAAAATAAATATACTCCGGGCGCAGTTCCAGATTGCTGATACTGATGCCATGCGACTCGCATTTTCGAATAATGTGTATGATATCTACCATACAATTGCAAAATTTTTCAAGATTTATGCCGCTTGCAATATACTCACAGACCGGCATACAATTGTAAAGTTCAAACTGGATTTTCGTACCCAAAATCCCTGTATTTATCACAGGCGGAAACAATTCCGGGATCTCCCCTGATTCGATCAGCGAATTTTCCAGATATGCAATCTGCTCTTTTGATGTCAGCTTGTGTTTTACGCTGATCTTCTGTGCTTTCTTCTTTACTTTCACTGGTATCATAACTCACTCCTGAATATCTGCTCTCCCTATCGCAGAATCTCTGCTGTCAGGAAAAAGCAGTCGTTTTCTGTCAGACTCTCCACCGATGGATTCTCTACTTCCGGAACGTATTCTGTGATGTCCATATCCTCAAGATTATTTTTATCCTCCTCACGAAAGCGATTGCAGATATATAAATATTTCTCCGGATCTGTGATTTCTGATTTTTTTGCCAGACGAAGTTTAAATGCTGCCTCCTCGTTCTGATTTCCAAAAACCAGCACCTTATCTGCAAGATCTGCCAGTATTTTTGCATCCTGATCCAGCCTGTATGGAATCTCCGCCATAATGATTTCGTATTCTTCCTGTTCCAGAAGTTTCTGAATGTATTCGGTAAATGTCTTTAAAAAATCCTGATTTTGAATCCTGTGATGCTCAAGCGGTCTGATATAGAAAAATCCCTCTTCTCCCACAGCAGACTGCAGATCATTCAGATCTGCTTTCTGACTGCACACGGCATCCGCAAAATCTGCAGATGCAGCCTTTCTGTTCTTCAAAAAGAATGCAAAATCCTGATTCGGCTCCAGATTCAGATAAAGAACCCGTTTTCCCTGCAGTGCAAAATGTCTGCAAAGAGCCAGCGTACCAAGCGTTTTACCGCAGCCTCCGACCGGACTGTACGAAAGATACAGTCTGGACCCGATATTTTCTTCCGGTATATCGTCCATCTCAAAATCAAACGACCGGGATTCATCTTGCATATCGTCCTCTGACATACCGCGTACGGTCAGTTTTGTAACCATTTCCTGATAAAGTTCCTCTGCAGTCAGACCTTTTCTCAGATACATGATATCCGGATTCTTTTCTGTTCTGTCCCCGATCACAAATGCCTCGCCTGTGACCGGCCAAATACCTTCTGCACAGCTTTCGTCTGCGATCAGCCAGTCTATGTCCTGCTTATTTTCAAGGAATGCCGGATCTGATATCAGTTCCAGTTCTTCCGGCTCTGCCCCGTGTTTTAAAAATACACAGGCAAGACCAAGCAGCATTTCTTCCTCTTTTATCCCTAAAACAATTCGTCTGTTTTTCCTCATTTTTCACCTGCATCATCTATATAAAATAGCAAATCTCTCTTTTGCCAGCCGGATGTTGTCTTTTGGCGTAATCCTTACACGCTCATACGGTGTCAACTCCCGGTCATTTACAAAAGTATGATTAGAACTTCCAAGATCCTCCAGATAAACCTCGCTTCCCTCCAGCTGGATCGCACAGTGTGCTCTGCTGATCGTCGGCGTGTAACTGATCACTCCGTCCACCTGCGATGCCATCTTTCCAATCACAAAGTAAGATTTATTTATCAGAAAATCAACTCTTCCTGTACCGTCAAAGGAAACAAAATGAAGCTCGTTTCCCATTTTTTCCCTTTGAAGTCCCTGACTGTTTCCCGTACTGCCATTTTGTCCGCCGAGCTTTACCGGTGCCACGCTTGCAAATCCACCGCTTCCCGGTGCCCCACTGATCGAATTCCAGATATTCTGACGCAGTACCTGTGTATCCTGTTTTCGACTTCTGGCATTCTGCAGAATCTGTACCTGATCCTGCTGCATCGTATTTGGATTTGAATTTGCACTCGTATTTGAATTTATATTCGTATTTGGATTTTCCGTCACCGATTTCTGCGGCTGCACTTCCTGAATCTTCGGCGGCTCACTGACAGGTTTTTCCTCTTTCTCCTTTTTCTTCCGGAAGAAAATACCACTCTGCTTCTTTTCTTTTTTCTTTTCGACTGTTGCAGCTGTCTGATCAGAGAGCAGCTTCTGATGAAAACGTTCTGTGTGCTGAGAGACTTCCTGTTCCTGGATTTGCTCTGGTTTTATCTCAGATTTTGTTTCTTCTCTTACTTCTGGTCTTAACTCTGGCTTTCTGTCTGATTCTGAATCTGCTTTTCTATTCGTTTCCTGCTGTAAGCTATTTTTCTGTGACTTCTGACTTTCCGTTTTCTCCGTTATACTCCACAGTTCTTCAAATGCTTCACGAATCTGCGGATTTTCATATGGCTGAATCCTTCTCTGTCGTGCTCTTTTCTGGTATGTAAAACCATAAATTCGTTTCTGTGCTATGATATGAAGGTTTCGCCCCAAATTCTCCGGTGCTGCGATCTTTCCTCTCAGCAGAATCTGCATCGACTGTGCAAAATCCATCCCGGAAATGCTATTTTTCCCAAGCAGATCTTGAAATAAAGTTTTCAGTCTGCTCTCCCAGCCAATATGACTCTGCATCGGTTCCGGTATCGGAAGCTGTATCAGATAAATCTGATCGGTATATGGATCCATATAGATGTATTTCGGATCAAGTACGATCTTTTCCAGATTTCGGACATCCTGTGCCCTGACTTCCTGCAGGACTTCCAGGACAGAAAGCAGTACCTGGACAAATCTTTTCTGGTTCAGATCTCCGATGCATTCTGATAATTCCACCAGTCCCTGATGCTCCCATAAGAACAGTTCTATGCCATCTTTTTCCACAGAATGTACCGGTAGTATCCCTGCTGTTTTCTGCATATTATGAATCTCGATATGTTCGGATACCACAAGCGTATCCTGATCCGGTTCATATAAAAGATATCCTTCCTGTTCTTTCCACATATGTCTCTTTCCTCTCTTTTTTCTGTACTCTCAACATATAACTGCAAATTCCATGCGGTTATGCGTTGACAAAACAGAACGGGCCGCTGCTCTATAGCAGCAGCCCTCTTTTGTTGTGTTCTGTCTGTTAAATCTTATTACAAGATTTATTTTCTCTGTTCTTTTCTGTTTGTTGTCATCTTCAGGCTTCCGTTGCGGTTGACACGCATTACAATAATAACGCCTCCAGCTACGATCAGAAGAATCAGTATGATTGTTCCAAAGAACAGTGGTTTGTTGTTGTAGAACTGTACCCATCCACTTGCAGATACCAGGACGTTCATCGTTACGATTGTCGGCTCATTGTCAGCCTTGTCGTAAGCTTTTACACTTACTTCCTGGAATTTCGCAGCAGATCCGACTTTCAGTTTCAAAGCTCCATTCTGTTCAATAACAGCTTTCTCGTCAAAGCTTTCTTTCAGCTCACCGTCTACATAATATTCCACTTTATCCAGTGCCATATTATCGTCTACGTTTGCTGTGAATTCCTGTTCATCGGTCTTGTAGTGTCCGCCCTCCTGCAGGTTTGCTACGGAGATTACCGGCGAAGTCTTATCCACGATAAATTCTACCTGTTTTGCTTTTGATGTATTGGTTGTCTTGTTCTTTGCTTTATCCTCAGAATAAATAGAAATAGTGTAATCACCCTCATCTTCAAAGTTTGCCGCATGAATGGTGTATACATATTCTTTCCAGCTTACATCGCCGCCGGATTTCTGTACATCGTAGTCCTGTCCTTCTTTCAGAGTGAGTACGGTTCCATTCTTAGACAGGGTCAGCTCACTGAGTGTCAGGGAGTCTACGTTGATCTCAGATACCACGATATCCTTCGGATTGTTTGTATAGCCTTTCTTCAGGAGTTCCTCTGTATAATCGTTGTACTGGTAAGTAGAACCGTCACGGTTTACAGAGAATACGATTTCTGTACTGTAAGCATTGCCGGCCTTATCGGTTGTCTCTGCTTTCAGTGTGTAAATGTCATCCATGTTTTTGCCGAAGTTTGCAAATGTGATAACCTGACCTTTTCCGGTATCTGCCGTCATGTACATATTTGCTGTATTTACAACACCTTTGTGTACGCCTGTCAGCTGAATGTTCACATTGCTTCGGTCAAAGTTCGTATCGTTCAGTGTTACAACCGGTGCTACCGTTCCCTTGTTTGCAGAATGATCTTCGATGTTGCTGATCTCGATCGTCGGTTTTGTCAGGTCAACGGTAAAGCTGTCTGTTGCATATGGATCAGATACATTGCTTGCCATATCGGTGATGCTGATCGTAAAGGTGTAATCACCATCCGTCGGATAACTGATTGTAGCGGTATGTGTATCACCGGAACTTGACCAGCCGCTTGCCTGAGGAACTGCAACCGAACCACCGTCCAGATTTGCTGTTGTTGTAACTGTCACACCAGAAGCATTAAAGTTATGCTCTGTGATCGTGATCGTTGCGGTACGTCCTTCCTGATAGTAGTTGCCATTCTTTGCATTGTTGTTGTCATAAGAAACTGCAACGGTCGGTTTTGTCTTATCGATCGTGATCTCATCCAGTTTCTCAGTGTTGGATTTATTTCCTGCCTTGTCGTAGCAGAAATAGCTTACCGTGTAGTCTGCATCACCGGTGAATGTGATCGTACCGGTATGTTTCTCACCATTGCCGGACCATCCGCTGAAGCTCCATCCCTGATTTGTGCTGGAAGTAACTTCCGGTTTGTAAGAATCATCAAAGTTTCTCTCGTCTACGGTGATCGTCAGTGTCTTGTCCTTGTTGTAGTACTTGCCGCTAACCGCATCCGACTTGTCAAAGGTGAAGGAAACCTTCGGTGCCTGATTGTCGATCTTAATCTCCTCAGTCTGTTTACTTGCTCCGTTTGTAGAGTAGTCAACTGCCTCTACCGTTACCTGTACATTGTTGCTGTAGAAACGAGACGGATCAATGTTTACATGTCCGGTATAAGACTGTCTGTGATCCTTTGCAGTGAACGTTACGGTGTTGCTCTCCTTGTATCCGTTTGCTCCGCCGGAAATGGTGTAGGTCACGGATTTCAGACCTGCATAAGAATCATTCTCAATCGGATCTGTAACCAGAATATCAAATCCAGGATTATCGGATGCACTGTAAACGCCCTTGCCCCATCCCGGTGCAGATGGTGTGATCGTTACTTCCGGTTTCGGACTGTTGCCGTCAACAACAACACGGTCTGTACCGAAGTAGTCTGTATTGCCTGCCTTATCTATAACCTTTTCGTAAACAATATAATTTCTGTTTTTGTTAAGCTTCAGTACATTTCCTTTTTTGTAATCTTTCCATTTGGTTTCTGCTTCCAGCTCACTTCTCTTTTTCAGCGTATCTGTCACAATATACTGTGTGGACTTAAGACCTGCTGTCGCATCCGCACTGGTCATGCTGACCTTGACAGAATTCTTACCGAAAAGTCCGAAGCTCAGTTTTGATACCAGCTTATTCCAGGAAATCTCACCTTTGGTACCACCACTCACCAGGTTAGCAACAGTCAGTGTACCAGTCGGTCTGACTTTATCCAGAGTGATCTTTGCACCGTTTACGGTAGTTTTATTGCCTGCAAGGTCGGTGACTGTAAAAATGCCGAAAGTATAATTCGCATCTTTGTCATATGTATGATTAACTCTATGCGTAGTATCATCTGGTTCTGAAGTCCACTTACCATTATCATAACTCGAAAGCTTATTCGCTCTTGCCTCCAATTTATCTTTATCTATCCGTTTACCAGACGAATCAGTGGCTTGAATTCCGTATGTAGTAAGAATGGAATCGCCCTTTTTAAAATTCTTTTCTGTTACCATTATTTCGACTGCAAAATTCTGGTAATCTTCGCCAAGATAAATGATTCCTGAACCTGGACTCAATGCCGCTTCCTGCTGATTGTCTTTATTAGTAGGTGTGTAGGTAATCTTTACATCCGGTTTTTTCTGGTCGAGACGGAAGTTTATAGTTTTCTCTTCATTATAGTCATTCCAGTTACCAGAATAATCCTCTGCACTTGCACTATAAGAATACTTATGTTCTTCTCCGTCTGTAGGATAAATCGTAAGTTCAATCTTTGTTGTTGCTTTGTTAGGGTCAGGGTCAGAATCAGCATTTCTCGTAATATGGATATCCACTTCATTACTATTCGCTGCATATTTTTCCCAGTCAGCTAACGTATTGGCTGTATAAAACCTATCATCCTTTTCCAGTTTCAGATGAATCAAAGAAGCATCCGTAAAACGTTCCGTTACCTTGGTAGTAATTGTTACTGCCTGATTACTGTAATAAACTCCCTGATCCTGATGATCCTCTCCAATTTTCGTTTCGTCTGCATATTTAATATCGCTTTCGACTACAGGTTTTAAAGTGTCCAGAACAAATTCTTTTGTCTCATTACCAATTTCATTATCAGCTAAATCCCTTGCACTGACTGTGATACTATATTTATAAGTCCCATCATCCAACTGTTTTGAGATTGATCCAGATCTACTACTATATTTCTTTAATTCATCGAGAGTATAGCCTTTGCTATCCTTAGATGCTGGAATGGTAAACACTGGTATTTGCTTAATTTTTTCTTCAGAGTCTTCTGGTAAATCTTCATTTACTATTGTTGCAGTAATTGTTTTAACAGCAGAATCCACATCTGTTGCAGTAACCTTAAAATCTGCCTTTTTCTGATAATAATAGACTGGATCATTGTTTCTCTTTATATAGTTTCCTTCACAATTCAATTCCAATGTGTCTCTGGCAGGATTATCTATAATCAAACCATTCGATCCATAAAGCCTGCTATTTCCCACATTATCTTCCACATATACAAAAACTATAAATTTCCCCGATTCCTTACCATTTCCCAGTAAAATCTCTTTTTTATTGTCACTCTCTTTTACTTCTGTAAATCTATTAACATCAAGATCTTCTGCCTTATATTGATCATTATACTTTCCTTCCTTTTCTTCGATTTCTAACTTTTTATAAGACCATTTTTTAATACCTGAACCGTTGTCGTCACTAACCGTCATTGTTGCCTCATATGCTTGATTTGTAAAATGTCCGAATGTGACTTTTTGTCCAAACTCATACATTGTATCAGTTGGATTTATATTCACAGATGCTGTCGGTTCACTATTATCTTTCTCCAGTTTTAAAGAGAATTCTCCTGATTCTCCACCGCTAGCCGTTGCTAACTTAATATATAAGGTATTTGTACCTTCATTTTGGTTGTCACCAAATACCTTATCATTTAATGTATATAAATTTTTTTCACAGTCATTCCAACCTCTTGAAGGATTGGTAGGTGCATCTGTTGTGATAAAAATTTTGGAATACGAATTATACTTATCTGTAATATGCCATTTAATAACAGGGTACTCTGTTTTTTCCCCTTTTTTATATCTATAGTAAATTAATCCATTTGCTACCTCTTGGTATACATTTGTACTATCTCCGTTTTCAACCTGGACTGCTCTGCCATCAATTGATGCCTTAGATGCTGTAATATACAATCCCAATCCTTTTGCATTGGCAGTGTCAAATTCATAATTGCCCGTAGCATTTGCTTTCGAAATATCCGAAACATCCGGTATAAAATAATCATCAACATATGTTTCCGGTGCATCTGTTGATTTCTTATCCACATCTTCTTTTACTGTTGGATTTATATAACCTTCAGGAATTTTATCATCAATAAATCCTTTTACCTGTACAGATAAATCCTTTGTTTTATTGTCATCATCAAATGCCCGCTCAATATATGTTTTCCCTTTGTTTATGACTGTCGGAATCTTCTTATCCGCAATGACTACTTCCATGGTCAAGGTTTTCTTTGCAATATCAACCTCAGTTTCCAGATCTTTCATTCCTGTCAGTTCATAATTATTCGCAATGTGGTTCGGCAAATCGCCTACTAATTTTATCTCGCTTACTTTTTTGCCATCGCCTGCATTGGCATCTTCCGTCTGACCTTCTAACGTCAACACAGTATCTTTGTAGCTATTTTGATCATTTACCACCAGATCATCTGCCTTGAATTTTGCTGTAATACCATTAATTACATTTGTACCATCATAAACACGATTTTCTGGAATGATGCTGCTGTTATCAATATGAAGCTTTTTTTTCTTAACTTTAATCTTAAAGGTCATACTGACAGAATTATACTTATTGTCTTTTGTTCTGGTTACGGTTATATTAAAGTCTCCTGCCTGTTTTGCAGTAAAATATAATTTACCGGCATCAACCTTTAAGCTATTGTTCCCATTGTTTGCAAAGCTATAGTTAGAAGCTTCCCATGTATCTTCTGTTCCTCCAAAAATTGTACCAATTTCCAGCTCAGCTCCATACGTTGGATATACTGATTCTTTGAGTTCATATTGATACTGTGTAATGTTGCCATCTTTGTCTTTTACTTCCGTTGTTTTATCAGGATCAATATTATCTCCCTTTAACTGGAATGGATCCTGTTTTTCAAGAGTTGACTTATATTCTGTTGCTTCCGCAGTTGTTTTAGGAGCATAGGTTTCATTTCCTGCAAAACTTGCCGTAAAAGAATACTCTGCAGCTGCCTTATCCAGCTCCCATCCTGCAATTCTTCCTGTTCCATCCTGACCAATTGTGACATCTTTGGTTTCTTTTGAACCGTCTTTTACTTTTGTTATTTTGACTGTTTGTCCTGCCAGTTCAGGATCTGTTGTTACGGTAACATTAACCGGAGTTTTCCATCCTTGCTTTCCATTTTCACTTGGAGTAACCGCCAATGTCAGATTACTTACTTCTTTTTTCTTTATCGTGATATCTGTGCTTTTACTAACCGTTCCGACTTTGGCAGTTAAAGTTGTTGCTGTTGAATCGCCACCGGCAAATCCTTTCGCTTTCACATTAACTTCATTTCCTGTAGTTTTATCCAAAGTTGCGGCATTTTTGTCAGAAAGCTCCCATGTTACTGCATCTTTCCATACTTCATCAGACAATGTCACCGCATATTTTTCGGTATTTCCCACTGTAATACTTGCGGCACCCGTCATCGTAATTGAAACATTCGGTGTTGCTGTTGCTATTTTAATGGTCGTACCTTCTACACTTACATCGCTCAGGTTATAATTATTGTTTTTTACTGCTGTAATATCCGCTGTTTCCAATTTTGCCGGCAGTGTAACTTTATTATCAGCAGATACCGTATAATCCTGATCTTTTACTGTCAGTGTTACTGTTCCAAAATCTACACCGCCAACCTTACCTGGCAGGTTTACAGTATATTTATATTCCTGCGTAGTCGGCTGTGCTGGAGTCTCTCTTGTGCTTCCTCCGTTATCACTGTTTCCACCATTACTGTTGTTTCCATTGCTACTGCTGTTTCCGCTGCCAGTTGTGTCGCCATCATCTTTTTCTGTATCATCTGATATCTTGTTATCATTCTGGACGACTTTGGTTTCTGTCTCGGCTCTTGTTTCAAGTGCTTCATGCAGGTCTGCGGCAGATCTGCTTCTTCCGGTTTCGCTCTCGGTACTTGCTTCGGTAGCGTATACAGTCATGCTGTCACCAAAGGCTACTGCGATCGGCGAGAATGCCAGAACAACGGCGAGAAACAATGCCAGTACTTTGTTAATTCCCTGTTTCATCTGTTTTTTCTCCTTTCTTTTCCTTTTGATTCCGGCGGGATGTTGTGCTTTTTGATGTTTTCCTGCCGGAGGTTCTTTCCTTTCCCATATGTAAAAATTTATAAACTCTGCCATTGAGAACAAAGTGACCATATAAGGTAACTAATGCGATCCACATACTGACCAGCATGACCGGTGACGGGATCAGCATGACAAATGTTCCCAGAATGGAAATCACAAAGGTCGGTACAAACAGAATATCTACGATCATTCCTTCCCTTGTGCTTCCCGGTGCAAGTGCACCGATTCGATTTCTTTTTGCAAGTGTCTGATACTCCTGCACATCTTTGATATTTTTATAACTAAGGTAATAGCATACAATTCCAAGAATCAATCCTGCCCAGAAGATCACTCCGGATGCGATGGACAATGCCGAATTTGTTTCACTGTCGGCAAACGGAAGCATCAGAATGATCAGCGAGGACAGCAGGAAGAAAAGAATCGATGCCTTGTTTAATTTTGCTGCAACTTCTTTTTTTCTCATTCGATCACCTTATCCGTATGGATCAGCACAATGCTTCGTTCTATCTCAAACACGCCTTTGTTCTGTTTCAGCATTGAAGCATCCAGAACCATCGTCCCCTGTTCTTTTACTTTGATTTTTTCGGTTGGTTTTTCTTCGGTCAGTACTTCGGTTGCATTTTCGTCTGCCTCTTCTGAAGCTTCCGGCTGCAAAAGTTCCGCTACATTCTGATCCAATATTTCGGTTTCTGTGCCTCCCAGTACCTCAGTCGGTTTTTCATCGAGTACTTCTGTTGCACTTCCTCCCAGAAGTTCTGTTGGCTTCTCGCCCAGCACTTCTGTTGCCTGTTCATCCAGAAGCTCGGTTCCTTCTTCCGCCTGGCTCTGAAAGGCTGCCTCCTGCGGTTTTGTCTCTGCAAATGGCTGCTGTCCGGATGCCAGCTGCACCGGCGTAGATTCAAATTCCTGATGCAACTCTTCCGTATAATATCGCTTGCTTGGATCGTTCTTTTTTGCTTTGAAGTTCCTGCTGCTGTGTGTAACCAGGCCGCCGGACTCGGATGAGTTTGCAGCCATCTGTTCCATCTCTTTTTTTGCACTTTTGCCACGGTATTCGTTAAATACTTCCGGTATCTTCAGATATATGAACAGAACTACCGCCAGTATCAGGAAGAAAATGCCCGCTGCCATGAATCCGATGTGGAGTGTTGACAATAACTGTATCTGCTTTTCAATATTCTGTGCCTGTCCCATCACTGCTCACCTCCACTCTTCAATACCTTAGAGTTTTCAGCATACAGGGAATCGACCTGTCTTTCTGCATTTTCGATAGTTGTCAGTGTATTCTCCTGAATTCGTTTTGCAGTCTGATTGGAACCTGTATTTGCATTTGATACTCGTTGTTTGATCGCTGCCAGTTCCTTCTGAAAAGTTGCTTTGTCCACGCCTCCGTCTGAAGCAAACTGTGCTGCATAGCTGTACATCTGATAAGCAATATCATCCAAAAGTCTGAGCTGCGTCAGTCTTGTGTTACTCTCGTTACTGATCTCAGACGGCTGCTGGTCAACCAGACTCGCCAGCTCATTCCAGAAATCTTTGTAAGAATATTTAATCTCTCCGGTTACGCTGTCTTCCTGTCCGACTTTCCCATAATAATTGCAAATACTGAGAAAGGTTTCCACAAGATTTGCATTGATGTCGTACTCCTGGATCTTGGCCTGGGAAAGTTTTCTTCCCGCTTCAAGACCTAATTTGCCAAGTTCTGTATCATCCAGTACAGACTGTGCGACAATGGAAAGCCAGGTGCTTGCAAGTGATTTGTCACCGGACGGTTTTCCGCCCCCTCCTGCGAAATAGTAGGCAGTTCCGAGCTGATATGCAAGATTGACATAACCATCGTTATTCTGCTCCAGAATTTCTTCATACGTTTTTCTTCCGGACATTTTCTGCAATTCTGCCTTAAAATCCTGGCTGTCCTGACCGGAAAATTTGCCATCGTCATCCCGGAGAGCTTCCAGATACAACAGATAACCCTGTTCGTTGGAAGGATCGATATCGATTGCTTTCTTTGCATAATCCGTCTTGGTTATGCCGTCACTCTTTTTCGCCTGATCGATATAGTAACTGTATCCGCTCTTTTCTGTTTTCTGTTCTGCGAAGAAGCATCCAAGTGATACTGCACCGCAGAGAACAGCCGCCACTGCACTGACAGTGAACCCGACCAGTTTTCGTTTTAGCTTTTTACGGTAAGGAACACTGAGTTCTTCGATGTGTTCCAGATCATATAACATTTCCAGGCAGGATTCGTAACGGTCTTCCGGTTCGTACTGCGTACATTTGTCAATGATCATTTCCAGACCCAGAAGTTTGTTGAGGTCTTCTCTTGGATTTTCATCGATAAGACTCGGTCTGCACTGCGTGATCTTCGGGAAACTGAATGGTGTAGCAGAAGGATTTCGTCCGGTAATCAGATGATGAAGTGTCGCTCCCAGACAGTAAATATCGCTTCGCGGTGTAGACTGTCCGTTTCCCCCATACTGTTCCGGAGACGCATAACCTGGTGTACCAAGGCAGGTCGTGTCCTCCTGATTTCCCTGTTTAAAGGTTCGTGCTGTTCCGAAGTCGATCAGCGAAATCTCGCCGTCCGGTTTCAACATGACATTGCCAGGTTTCATATCACGGTAAATAATAGGATTCGGTCTTGTGTGCAGATAATAAAAAACTTCACACAGCTGCTTGCCCCATGAGATCACATCATCCAGTGCGATCGGCAGTCCATCTTTTTCCATGCTTGTCTTTAAAATCTTATCCAACGATTTACCCTGAATATAATCCATGACAATCAGAAAAGAATCGCCGTCATCAATAACGTCAATGATACTCGGAAGGTATTTGTGATTCAGACTTTTTAAAATATTTGTCTCTGCGATCAGACCTTGTTTGACGGTGGTAAAATCCTGCACTCCGTCTTTGCGAACCTCTTTGATTGCCCAGGTCTTATTCGCTTTTTCATTCAATGCCAGATAAACGACACTCATGCCGCCCTGGCCTATTTTGTTCAGTACTTTATATTTCCCATCTACATAGGAACCAATCTGCAGCATTTTTATCCCTCCCGACATGTCCGGATAACAGCCACTGATATGTTATCCACTTCTTTTCTGGTTTTATTCAGTTCAATAAGTGAAATTGCATTTTGAAGCATCGTATCTTCATTATCTAAAATTTCCGGTTTTAATTTTTCATATATTTCATCCGGGGAAATCAGATGTCGGAATCCATCTGAACATAACAGAAATGTTGTGTCCGGATTTGCCTGTCCTATAAAATAATCCGGATTGATCTGCTCGGAAGCACCAATACACTGAAGAAGTACATTTCTCTGTGGATGTACCTGTGCCTCTTCCCAGGTCATGCGTCCGGCATCCATCTCAAACTGTACATAAGTCTGATCTTTTGTCAGCTGATAGATCGCATCTGTGATCATGTAGGCTCTGGAATCACCAATGTTCATAATATAATAATTCTCACCTACGATTAAAAATGCGACAACAGTCGTACCCATACGTGTACCTGTGCTGGATGCATAATCTGCCAGTTTTTTATTCTGATCCAAAACAAGATTATCCCACTGCAGCCGAAGCTCCTCAACCGGGAACACCGGCATTTCCAGCATAGCCGGAAGGTCTTTCCGGAACCATTTGTCAAATTCCCGGATCACGGTAGCACTTGCCAGTTCTCCGTTTGCCAGACCTCCCATGCCATCACATACAACGCACAGACAAACCCTGCCATGGTTTGTCTGTGCTACCTTCATGAGTACTGAGTCCTGATTTGTCTTTTTTACGATACCTATATCGCTATAGGCTGCAATTTTATAAATCATACAAGTACCTCACTCATCCCTCACACTACATTAACATCTGAAAATGAATTCCTCATCTGCCAGACGGATTGTCTCGTTTCCTGCCAATGCTTTTTCTGTATTTGCTGCAAGGCTGCTGCCATTTACACTGGTTCCGTTTGTCGCATTGTTATCTACGATATAGAAAGAACCATTTCTGTAGATAATGGTCGCATGCAGACGGCTGATGCTTGTGTTATCAGAAATACAGTAATCCACTTTACGTCTCTCTTTACCAATCTTGAATTCTGCTTTATTAACTGTAATTCTTTCGTTTGTTTTCTTTCTGATCAGTGTAGCATTCGGCATGTTTGCATTGCTCAGTACCGTTGTTGCACTGCTTCCTTCATTCAGGACGCCTGTCGGAGTAGAACCGTCATCTCCGCCGTAAGAAGAAGTATCTCTCGGTGTAAATCCTGCGTTCTGCTGGAAACCGCCTGCTCCGCCGGCGATCTTACGTGCCTGGCTTTCTTTTCTTGCCGCTTCTTCTTTTTTCTTGTTGTTATTCATCACTACAACAATGATAATAATAAGTGCAACTACAACCACTGCAACGATAAGGATAATAACCCCCATCGGAAGGCTGGAACCTGTCTGCTCTTCCAGTCCCATTTTTGCATCTGCAAGAGCATCAATCGCTTTCTGCAGTTCTTCTTCCGTTGCCATATTGCCAAGTTTCTGTGTATCCTCTGCTGCTGTGATCGCATCGGTCAGAGCCTGTGCAGAATCTTTTGTATAGGAAGCAGTATCTACTGCTTTTGCTTCGCTGATACTTGTTCCAAGTTTGTCCAACAGTTCATCGACTGCGGAAGCAGATTCTGTAACAACTGTTGTTTCTGTTTCACTGTCACTTGCTGCATCTGTATTGTCACCATCTGCTGCTGCGACAGAATCTCCTGATTTCATGTAATCAATGCCCATCGCATCCAGAAGATCGGTTACTTCTTTGATCTGGATAGAATAGTAATAAGATGTGTCACCGGTTGTACTTCCCCATTCATTGACACCGATAACCTCGCCTTCTTCGTTCAGCAGAGGACCGCCGGAATTGCCTTCTGAAATAGCTGCGGAATGATTGATGTAAGTAATCGGGCTTCCGGTAGGAACAGAACTTGCTGCTACTTTGGAAACACTTCCGTCTGTTACGGTAACATCATCACTTGTATAGATTTTGTCATCCTGGTATGCCTGTACCAGTCCCGGGAATCCCAGAGCGTATACTTTTTCTGTACTCTGCGGTTCTGTTGTTGCATTTAATACGATCGGTGCACGGTTGTAGATCGGCTGTTCCAGTTTCAGGATTGCCAGGTCTGCATCCGAGCTGCTCTGTACGATAGATGCATCAATATAAGAATCTCGTTTCAGGACTACTCGCACTTTCGTTTTAATCTTGGTATACTCTGTCTGCTGACTGATGGTCTGCATACCCTTTGCCATATCATCGTTCAGCCACTCGGTGCTTGTAGCATGTGCAACGTGGTCATTCGTAATAACATACTGTGCGTTTGCTTCTGTTCCAACTAAAAATCCGGTACCTGCAACCAGATTTGTCCAGTTGCCGTATGGATCTTTTACACAAACCATAACCTGCACAACTGCATTTTTGGCATTCTGAATCTGCTCATTGACATTTGCTGCGTTTGTCTTTTCTGCCGGGATGACTGCCATGCCAAGCACAAGCATCATTACCATGCAAAACGAAAAGACTTTGTTCATTGCCTGCTTTACTCTTTTCATCTTTTTTCCTCCTGTACTATCATTTAGATGATTGATTTTCGCAGAGTACCTTACTCCACGAAATCGGAGGGGAAAGGGCAGGAAAGTCGCTGCATATTCTGACGTTTCAGTTCCATTGTCGGGTGAACATAGCGGTTCATGGTGATATTGACATTGGAATGACCAAGAATCTCACTTAAACTTTTAATATCAAACCCGGCTTCTACGCATCTTGTCGCAAAAGTATGGCGTAAAGTATGAAAGTTTGTTGTTTCTACCTGTGCGGCAGTCAGTACATATTTAAAATGGTTTTGCATCGTTCGGGGTTCTACATAAGAATCTGAGCCAGTCAGCAGATAACCTTCTTTTTTGGGAAAAGAAGTATTCAAAATGGTGACAATATCATCCGGAAGAGGAATGGTTCGGATAGAACAGCTGCTTTTGGGAGTTGATAAGATAAGAGACGTTCTTTTGCCGCTGTTATTTTCATTCTGCAGGCGCTGCAAAGTCTGGTGAACATACAGCGTATTTTCCTGTAATGAAATGTCATTCCAGCGAAGGGCACATATTTCTCCGATACGAAGTCCTGTGTAGAGGCATATAAGAATTCCCATGTTTTTATAGGACATATGTTTGCATAAATATGTACATAATTGTTTTTGCTCATTTATGCTGAACACACGGAATTCACGGGAAGATTTCTTGATTATGATTTCTTTCCCGGTGCATGGAAGTACGATTCCTTTGGTATTCGCATAGCGGAAGATACTGCGTAGAAGTGACAGTACATCCGACACGGTTTTGGTGGAAAGTCCCTGCTTTTTTACCCCGCCACTGCATAATAATTCTCTGCAGAAGGTGTTCAGACAGTCAACAGTCAGTTCCTCTGTTGTATAATCTTCAAGATATGGGAGAATGTACGAACAGATCATGTTTCGATATTTAATATATGTAGATGCTTTCAATAAGGGTTTGCTGTTTTCCATCCATTCTTCAATGATATTTTTGAAAAGAACAGGTGTGCGGACCGCAGAAAAAGATTCGAGTATTTTTTTGTACAAAACCTTTTGTTGTTCTTCATTTTGTGGCATATAAATATTTTCTTCTATTGGAAACATAAGCAGAATTCTCCTCTCATGATTTACATAATGTATCTGGTTTTTCTATATTATTGGTAAATGTTTGTTATATGCAATTTTGCTATTTAATATTTACAAGAAATCTTCTCTCATATGTTGACAAGTTATGTGATATTTTGTAAAATTAAGTAAATATTTGGTATATATTTCCATATACTGAATCGTGGAGTAAGGTACTCTACGAAATCGGATATTATCTTTGTGTAAAGCAGATATACTATATAAGGTTGTTCTTTTTATAGTATATAATATATTTTACCAAATACCAAATGCAATTTTGTTCTGTATGAAAAGAAAAAGCTGATATAGTACTTCAAAAATCGAGTAGGAGGCGGTGACTAACCGCCGTCCTCTCACACCACCGTGCGTACCGTTCGGTACACGGCGGTTTCAATAGT
>NZ_WQNP01000022.1:0-15998 GCF_018783905.1 Ruminococcus sp. MCC718 | reverse complement strand
CGAGTTTAGGCGAAGGGCGGCTAACACACGAGCGAACCGAACAGGAAACGCAGCGTGTCAGGAGATTGTTTTCGAATCATTATGGCGTGCTATTTTACACAACTATTTTTTTATAACATTCATTTGTACATTCTAAAACCTCCGCCGTACACTTTTGCCGATATCGCGGACACGATCGGCACGGTCAGTACGATCCCCAATGTTCCGGAAATTCCTTTTATTACTTCAATACCGATCGAATACATATTTACTACCTGAAGGTACGGCATAATGTATGCATAAATTAAGATCATCGTATTGATCGCTCCTCCGGTAAATGCGAGGATCAGTGTATTTGACATGGTACCCATCATATCTTTTCCCACATGTATCCCTGACTTAAACAGTTCTTTCGCCGTCAGCTCCGGTCTTTTATTATGGATTTCTTCTATTGTCGAGGAAATAGAAACTGCAACATCCATGACTGCTCCAAGAGATGCAATCAGGATACCGGAAAACAGTACTCCGCCTATCTGAAGTTTACTGTTCTGAGACACATACACCATCGTTTCGATATCTTCAATGTTATAACCTGTGATTCTGGTTATTTTTCCAAATACTGTCGCAAATATGCCTGCGATCAGTACGCCTGATATCGTTCCCGTCATAGCACAGATTCCTTTTTTTGTGCTTCCGCAGATCAGATAAATCGAAACAATCGTCACCACGATCACCACTGCAACTGCTGCCAGGAAGGGAGAAACACCTATGTACATCAGCGGAATGTATAAGTAAATAATGCAGATAAAGGTAAAAACAAGTGCCAGCATAGATTTCAGTCCACGTTTTCCGCCAACCAGAAATAATGCCGCTCCTAAAACTGCAACGATCAGCCATATAAAATTACCTCTGTCATAACCATAAATACTTCCTGACAGTTCATCGCCATAACTGCTCAGCTGCACGATCACATTCGTTCCCTTTTTGCAATAAGTTCCGTAAAGATAACCATTCATGTTGTTTGCTTCGCATATTTTTCCTTTATACTTTCCTGATGTGATCTCTACTTTCACATTCTGGCTTCCGCCATTGACTTCTTTGTTTACTGTGTTATCCTCTACAACCTCAACAACTTTTGCTTTTACAAAATAAAAATTATCATCTGAAAGCAAAGGAACTCTGGTTATATTGGAATTAAATAACCAAAGTCCCGCTGCGAAGATTATGAGGAAAACCACAAATATTGCATTTGAATATTTTTTCATTTTCCGAATCCTCTGTTTTAATATAGTTCAGTTCTGCAACCATTTGCTTTGTGGCTCGCCGCCTGTAAAGTCGAAAGCCACCTCACATCTTATGTGTTTCGTCTGAAAATTATTTTGTTTTTACTTTAAATGTAATCTTCTGCTTTCCAAAGGAAGCCGTTACTTTTACTTTCTTTTTGCTCTTTTTCACAGCTTTCATTTTTCCTGTACTGGAAATTTTTACAACTTTTTTGTTTGAAGTTTTGTATTTTACGTTCTTTCCTGTAACACCGTTGATGGTCAGGCTGAGCTGTACCGTTTTGCCTTTCTTTAAAGCAATGGTTGAACCTGCTTTTACTGTCTTCTTTCCTGCTTTCAGCTGTAATTTTGCTGTTGTAGCAGGCGTTACGTTGTTGTCTGTATTGTTGCCGTTATTATTGTTGTTATTGTCATTTTTGTTTGTTTCTTTTTTCTGCAGATTTACTTTTGCTTCCAGAAGACTGTCATACTGATTTTCAAATTTTTTCTTTGCAATGAGCAGCTGCATATCCATAGTCTTGTCCAGTAAAGTTGAGAATCCGGCTTTTAAAGCCGTGCTGTCGCCTCGTTTATAATCACCCTGAGCATAGCCATAGTAATTCAGCATATCATTTGCATTATCTGCATCATTCGTCTTATCATATACGGCTGCCAGCTGTGCTGCACCTTTATCCTCTGCTGTATATTTCATCAGGTCTTCGGCTACTGCAATTTCGCTCTGCAGTTTATTCCAGGATGCTTCTGTATAACCATCGTTTTTGATTTCTTTCGCCTGTGCGATCAGATCCTTCATGGAAACCTTTTCGCCTGTTTTGTAGAGTGTATAATCATCTGCATATTTGTTTCCATTGTAATCGTATGTTTTGATAACAATGGATTCATCCGAAAAATCAATGGTTGAGAATGTCGGAATCTGTGTGTTGGAACGCTCTGCGATGTAATACTGTTTTGTGGTTGCCAGTTTATAGAACTTACTTCCTGATGCAGAACCTGCTGCAATGTAAAGTGTTCCTTCCGGATTGATCGCTACAGAATCATCATACTGGATCGCTGTTCCGTCTGCCATCAGATAGGATCTTGCATAAGAATGATCATGTCCGGTTAAGCACATATCAATACCGAACTCATCCATCAGCGGTGCAAACAGTGCTCTTAAGTTTGCTCCGTCTGTGTCAGAGTGCGGCTGACCGGAACCATAGATGTCGTGATGGAACATAACAACTTTCCATTTCGCATCCGGATTGCTTTCCACTGCTTTTTTCAGAAGTTCTCTGTGTTCAACGGTATTTCTGTTGTTGCTGTTCAGACTGATAAACAGTACGTTTCCATAGCTGAAGTAATAGTCAGAACCAGAGTTTGTGCTTCCAAGTCCGTCTTCTGAATTCGGATTATTGTAGTGATATTTATAATCGGTTCCTTTGCTCTCGTGATTACCAATAGTCGTTGCCAGCGGGAGCATTCTCAAAAGTGCCGGATAAGTAAATCCTGCATATTCGCTTTCTCTGACATTCTTTCCATCTGAACTGTCTGTTCCTGCATAGTCAATCTGGTCTCCTGCCGACAGAATAAAGCTTGCATTTGGTGCTGTGATCTTTGCCTGTTCCAGGGTTTTATTCCAGTTAAAGGTATCTACTGCAATATTGATATCATCGGCAGTTCCCTGACCCTGTGAGCCGGATGCTCCGATCTGCGGATCACCTACGAGAATTGTCTGAAAGTTTGTTGTCTTTTTTGTTGTGTAGGACTGAACCTCACTCCAGTTTGGATTTTTTACATCATCGGTATAACTGTAATAATAGGTTGTATTTTCTTCAAAAAGTCCTTCAACCGTAACTTTATTAGATGCTTTATATGTATTTTTCTGATTCGAACGATTGATCTCCGTTGCCGTTCCTTTAAATTCCTGTGCATCGCTCAAATCTTCTTTTTTTCCGATTTTAACTGCCGGTTCGCCCTTTTTCTGGCTGTACCATGCAAATCCCAGATCTTTTGCTGTCTTACCAGGTGTTAAGATAATTCTTGATGAATCATAGGATTCACCTTCTCCGGTAAGATTTCCCTGATCGTCTTTTTTATTCCAGATATTATCTTTCCAGGTGGCATAATCTGAAATATTCTGTGTATCTGTAAATAATGTGCTGCTTGCACTTGTCTCTCCATATGCAAAAACATTGACCGGTGCTGATGTTGCTGCTACTGTTACTGCCATTGCTGCAGCGATGATCTGCAAAGCTTTCATTTTCTTCATATTTTTTATTCTCCTCTGCCTTCGCAGGCTCTTTTTAAATGCATTTTGATTCTTTTATTGATAAGTCTTATCATTTGGCAGTATACAGGTGTTATGTAAAGACAATTTGCGGATATGTGTAAAATCTAAGTAAATTTAACTTTCTTTTTTTCCCGCAATTCTTTAAAAAAATCACTTAACATGGTGCTGCATTCTTCCTGAAGAACTCCTTTTGTCAGTTCCACCTGATGATTGAAGCGATCCATCTGCAAAATATTTAAAACGGAACCGGCACAGCCAGCCTTCGGATTCATGCTTCCGATGACCACCCTAGATACTCTCGCCTGAACGATTGCTCCGGCACACATCTGGCATGGTTCTAACGTAATGTACATCGTACATCCTTCCAGTCTCCAGTCACCAAGTTTTTTGCTTGCTTTCCTGATCGCATTGAGTTCTGCATGGGAAAGTGTATTTTTATCGGTGTTTCTGCGATTGTAACCACGTGCGATAATTTTATCTTCATAAACGATCACGCAGCCAATCGGAACTTCATCCAGTGCTTTTGCTTTTTTCGCCTGTCGGATGGCTTCCTTCATATATTTTTCGTCTGTTGTCATATTTTTCTTTTGCCTTTCTGTAAATGTGGTATACTGAAAATATCATTTTTTATACAAATTCAAGTCGAACGCACGTGAGACTTAGCATGCGATTCCGGTCATCTCTGGCTAATATTTACCTGACAGAATCGCTGTGTATACATTGATTTTTTGCAATTTTAATTCCAGGAGGTTTTTATGAATATTCATGGTTTTATCACTTTAACTCTATTAGATTACCCGGAGCATCTCGCTGCTTCTGTTTTTCTGGGCAGCTGCAACCTTCGATGCCCTTTCTGTCAGAATGGAAACCTTGTCCTTTTGCCGGAAAATGAACCTTCCATCTCCGAAGAAGAAGTGCTTGCCTTTCTGAAAAAAAGAAGCGGTATTCTCGAAGGAGTCTGTATCAGCGGCGGTGAACCTACGCTGTATCGCGAACTGCCGGATTTTATATCAAAGATCAAAGCTCTTGGATATCTTGTGAAATTGGATACAAACGGAACAAATCCGGAAATGCTTCGTTTTCTTTATGAAAATCATCTTCTTGATTATATTGCCATGGACATCAAAACGCAACCGGAACAATATGCAAAAGTTTCCGGGCTGCAGCCGGATGCTGCAGGCACACAGAAACTTCTGCAAAATATCAATCTTTCAAAAGAATATATTATGTCCTGCGGCATAGATTATGAATTTCGCACAACCGTTGTAAGGGAACTGCACGACGAGGAAGATTTCAGAGAAATCGGAGCATGGCTTTCCGGCTGCAGCCGCTATTATCTGCAGCCTTACCGGGAATCCGAACACATCCTTGCTTCTATGCAAAATCCGGAAAGCTGTTTTCATGCACCGGATACGGAATCTCTGCATCGTTATATTGAAATTTTAAAAAATACAATTCCAAATGCAGAATTACGTGGAGAAGAATAAAACTCAGTAATTGTTTTTCATACTCTTTCCCCATCTTGTCAGATGATGTTAAAATTTACATTTACTGACTTTATTATAACAAATAACATTTTTACACAGAACTAGCCAAACGGTTAGTATGTTGCGGTCTACAATATTTTTACAAAAGCATTTATATCAGATTTTTGCACCAGTAACCAAAGGTCTGTTCTTTTATTTCCGATGTCTGCTCTGCTTTTGCCCTGCGAAACTCCGGAAATCCGAACATTTCTGCCATATTTTTTTCGCCATAAAATCCAGGGATTCCAAGAATATAGCCTCCCTCTTTACCTTTTCCTATCATCAGATGCTGATGCTGATAATATCCATGCATCAGAAAACTGTTGCTTCCCTGCCGCAGACCTTTCTGCCAGAGAATTTTTAAGTCCGATGGCTGAATGCGAATTGCATCTTCTATCTTTTCATCCTGCACCGGCTGAAAATGTATATAACGTGCTGTGGCACGATTCCATCTGGTATCCGTTCCCGGCTCGCAGCCCTGACATTTGTTTTCTGTTTCTGCACTTCTGATTTCGTTCTCGTTTTCAGATTTTCCCGCAGTTTCTTTTTGTGATATTTCTTCATCTGTTTCTTTTGGTCTTTCCTTCTGTGATACTGCATCCTGTAATTCCTGCGATATTTTTTCTGATACTTCTTTTTGAAATGTTTCTTCCGATATTTTTTCTGATCTATCTTTCATTGGTACTTTTTCTGGTATTTCTTCTGCCACTTCTTTTGAGAATATTTCTTCCTGCATCTCTTCTGCTGTGATTTCCGGCTCCGCTTTCGCATGTTCCGTTATATCCAGATTTATATTTTCTTCCTGCAATTCCTGATCAGCTTCTGACTCTGTAGATTTTTCGCTTTTTTCGTTTTCCTTAATCCCAACATTTTCTTTATCTGTTTCATTTTCTTCAACAGCTTCTTTATCTGTTTCACTCTTTTTGACATTTTCTTCGTCTGTTTCTGCCTTTATTTCTTCTGGTTTCCCAAGATTTTCGATCGCAATTGGCTCATCATCGAAAACGGTCATCCAGTTTCTACCACTCTGACTTCTGATATAGATTCCACAGACTTGTTCAAAACGACAGGATTCTTCCACAAACGGTTCTTCTGGAACGGTAAAACGCCGGTCAAATCCACTGCCCTGTGTCTGCCCTTCTCCGATCAGGAGAATAATAGGATTGTTTTTTCTGCTCTCTTTTGGCTGTCGCACAATTCCGAATACTTCTGTTTTTCCATCCAGCATTCTTATATTTTGAATATGTATCTGGATGCGGCAAATGGCATTTCGCAGTTCTATTTTTGCAAACCCTGTATTCTGCATCTTCTTTCCATTTACATATTCATAAATATAAGCCACAAAACGATGATAATCTGCCATCCATCTCGTCCTCCACAGACCTCGATTTTCTGGTGTGATTATATGCTCGTTTTGTGGCTCATATGCAAGGCAGATATTTCTGCCCTCTGTATCACAGAACTGTAACCATTTTTTCCGGTTCTTTTATATTCTTGCTGCTCCTGTTTCTCTTGCAACTTTTGCAACTGCCGCAGATACTGCTTCTTTTACTCTCGGATCAAATGGATCCGGAATAATGTAATCTGCCCTCAGTTCACTTTCATCGATCAGGTTCGCAATCGCATGTGCTGCCGCTGCGTTCATCGGATCATTGATATCTTTTGCACGTACATCCAGTGCACCGCGGAAGATTCCCGGGAATGCCAGTACGTTATTGATCTGATTCGGGAAGTCACTGCGTCCGGTACCGACTACGGCTGCTCCTGCCTTCATTGCCAGATCCGGCATGATTTCCGGAACCGGATTTGCCATAGGGAAAAGGATCGGATCTTTTGCCATGGTCTTTACCATTTCTTCCGTTACGGTTCCCGGTGCGGATACTCCGATAAATACATCTGCACCTTTCAGTACGTCAGCGAGGCTTCCTGCCTGTTTTTCTCTGTTGGTGATCGCTGCCATCTTTGCTTTTTCTTCATTCAGACCTTCTCTGCCTTCATAGATGGCACCCTTGCGGTCGCACATGATAACATTCTTCAATCCAAGCTCGATCAGCAGTTTGATGATCGCACTTCCGGCTGCTCCTGCACCGGACATAACTACTTTGATATCTTCGATTTTTCTTCCGGTAAACTTCAGTGCATTCAGCAGTGCTGCTGCTGTTACAACGGCCGTTCCATGCTGGTCGTCATGAAATACCGGAATGTCGCAGCGTTCTTTTAGTTTTCTTTCAATTTCAAAGCATCTCGGTGCAGAAATATCTTCCAGATTGATGCCTCCGAAACTTCCGGCAAGAAGTGCCACAGTATTGACGATCTCGTCTACATCTTTGCTGCGAATGCAAAGTGGAAAAGCATCCACATCGCCAAATTCTTTAAACAAAGCACACTTTCCTTCCATAACCGGCATACCTGCTTCCGGTCCGATATCTCCAAGTCCGAGTACTGCTGTGCCGTCCGTTACGACAGCCACCAGGTTTCCTCTTCTTGTATACTTATAAGACAAATCAACGTCTTTTGCAATCTTCAGGCAAGGTTCTGCAACTCCCGGTGTATAGGCCACTGCCAGATCTTCCGGTGTCTCAATTTTTGCTCTGCTGATCACTTCGATTTTTCCATTCCATTTTTCATGCTGATTTAAAGCAAATTCTTTTTTATCCATTTTTATTTTCCTTTCTTTTTCGGATACAATTTGCATAGTAATTCTGTACTCTTATCATTACCAGATGACTGTCTGTTTACAACCATCTTTATCAAATCTGCATGAACACCTGACGTTTTCTTTTCTCACCCGTAACTGTTCTGTATCTTTACAGCTACTTTCACCCTTTAATAACCTGTTACACGAAATCCTTTTTCACCTGGCTGCAGCGGCATACGCCTTGCTTCTATGTCTGTGATCCGTATGGATCTGGCTTCATAGAGGCGGGCAAGGAGGCGGTCTATATCAGAATCCCGTCCCTGTACTTCCATCTCGACCCTTCCGTCACAAAGGTTGCACACCCATCCGGTCAGCCCGAGATCATCGGCGGCATACTTCGCCTGATAACGAAATCCTACCATCTGCACATCTCCGGAAAAATAAAAATGTTTTCTTACTTTATCCCTCATAGGCTTTCTCCTTTGCCTCTGCCTGATTTTTCATTCTGTATAAAACAGTTATAATTTATGCCTTAATATTTTCCAGCACTTTTACCAGATAATCCCACATACGTGCGGTAGAAGAAATGGAAAGAACTTCTTCTGTTGTATGGATATCCTTCATGGTCGGTCCAAAGGAAACTGCATCCAGACCTTCGATCTTCTCATAGAAAAGACCACATTCCAGACCTGCATGGATCGCTTTTACTTCCGGTCCGTCTCCGAACAGCTCTTTGTAAGAATCTACCATAATGTCACGCAGTTTGGATTCTTTGCGGTACTCCCATGCCGGGTAGTCGCCCTCTGTTACACAGTCTCCGCCCAGGAATTCGCTGAGGTAGCAAACCTTTGCAGTCAGTGCATCTTTTGCACTGTCAATGCTGCTTCGCACACTGCTGACAATTTTGCATTCTTCTTCGTTCAGCATCAGAATACCAGGGTTGATAGATGTCTCTACCAGTCCTTCGATGGAACCGCTCATTTTCTGGATGCCATATGGCACCTGTACCAGGAAGAAAATAATCTTTTCCTGACTTACCTGCTCCAGAGCTTTTTCGGCGGTTGTCTCACCGATTTTTTTCACAGTCACGGTAATGCCTTCATCGGTTCCGGTATATTCCGTTCTCCAGTCATTCTGAAGTTTCTCTGCTGCAGCAAAAATTGCTTCTTCTGCTTCTTTATCTGCAACAAAAACAGCTTTTGACAGTCTCGGGATCGCATTGTCCTTTGTGCCGCCTTCCAGTGCTGTCAGGCAGAACGGGATATCCTGTTCCAGTGTAAATAAAGCCTGTCCGATCAGTTTGTTGGAGTTTGCTCTGTTTTTATCAATCTCTGCTCCTGAATGTCCGCCGTTCAGTCCGGAAATAACCAGCTCATATTTTTCTCCGCTTACCTCCTGATATCTGACCGGAATCGTTGTGATTGCAGAAAGTCCGCCTGCACAGCTTACCCACAGATATCCTTCTTCTTCGGAATCCATGTTGATCAGGTATTTACCTTTCAGCTGTGAGCAGTCCAGAGCTTTTGCTCCGAGAAGTCCTACTTCCTCATCTGTTGTGATAACCACTTCCAGTGCCGGATGTTTCAATGTATCATCATCAAGGATTGCCAGTGCATATGCAACTGCAATTCCGTCGTCTCCGCCAAGTGTTGTTCCGTTCGCAGTAACATAATCGCCTTCGATCATCAGATCCAGGCCATCTTTTTCAAAGTCGTGTGTGGAATCTGCTGTTTTTTCGCAGACCATATCGCAGTGTCCCTGCAAAATAACGACTGGTGCATCTTCGTATCCTGCGGATGCTGCTTTGCGGATCACAACATTGTTGCTGTCATCCTGACTGCACTCCAGGTTACGTTCTTTTGCAAACTGTACCAGATAATCACTGATCTGTTTTGTATGATAGGAACCATGTGGAATTTTACAAAGCTCCTCAAAATAATAAAATACTTTTTCCGGTTTTAAACCACTTAAAACACCCATTTTCATTTCCTCCAGACATTTTTATTGTCGTCCGAATCCAGACAGCACTTCCATTGTATAATTAAATATTTTCTGATACGTTTCCGCATCAAAGTGTACGCCGTCCTGTGTGGAATATCCACTCTCCAGCAGATAGGAATTTGTCTCTATCCAACCAGTCTCTGACGGAAGATTATTATAAAGAATATTGTTAAAATTCGCAATATCCTCATTGGAAATATACGGATGGTTTTCTACCGGATTTACCGACATATAGTAGACTTCGGCTCCTTTTTCCATCCACTGAGGAATTTTCTCTTTCAGAAGATCAATATATCCCCATGCATTTCCAAGATCGTTGACTCCCATATTGATAATGATCACAGATCCCTGCGTCACTGACTCATCAATCTCTCCAACGGCAGTATCCTGAAACCAGGATAATCCCGCTGAAACCTGACCGATCCACACGCAGCCGGAATCTCCGACTGTTTCATGCATGCCGACCGTCCTGGAATCTCCGACAAAAATATACTGCGTCACATCAAACGATGTCTCGCTGTTCTGCTCTTCTGTTTGTTGTTTTGTCTCTGCCTCCTGCGTCTCTGTCTGTTCTTCTTTTTCCGACATTATTTGTGTTGCTTTGCTTACTGCAACAGCATTGGTACGGATACAGCTGAAATTGTATTCTTCCAGACAATCCCACGCCATATCCAGCAGCACTTCTCTTGTCGGTGTACCAAGCGGTGCCTTCGCCCCGGCTGTAAATGCCGGAATAAAAAGGCAGCACAGAAGCAGAATCCATCTGCTAAACTTTCTTTTCTTCATGATCACATCATTCCAGTTCAAATGCTCCTGTATAAAGCTGATAATATTTGCCTTTTTCGGCGATCAGCTTATCGTGAGATCCTCTCTCAATAATACGTCCCTGTTCCAGCACCATTATAACATCAGAATTTCGTACTGTCGACAGTCTGTGTGCAATAACAAATACGGTACGTCCTTTCATCAGAGCATCCATACCTCTCTGTACGATTGCCTCTGTTCTGGTATCAATCGAAGACGTAGCCTCATCCAAGATCATAACAGGCGGATCAGCTACCGCTGCTCTTGCGATTGCGATCAGCTGACGCTGTCCCTGTGAAAGGCTTCCGCCATTTCCTGTGATCACCGTATCGTAACCATTCGGAAGCAGTCGGATAAAGTCATCCGCATTTGCAAGTTTTGCTGCTGCATAGACTTCCTCATCCGTTGCATCCAGTTTTCCGTAACGGATGTTTTCCATGATCGTTCCGGTAAACAGGTTTGTTTCCTGCAGAACCACACCAAGAGAACGTCTCAGGTCTGCCTTTTTGATCTTGTTGATATTGATGTCATCGTAACGGATCTTTCCGTCAGCCAGATCATAGAAACGGTTGATCAGGTTTGTGATCGTTGTTTTTCCGGCTCCGGTAGAACCTACAAACGCCACTTTCTGTCCCGGTTCTGCATACAGACTGATATTGTGGAGCACGATCTTTTCTTCATTATAACCAAAATCTACATCATAGAACCGCACTTCGCCACGCATTTTTGTGTAAGTCAGCGTTCCATCGCCATGCGGATGTTTCCATGCCCACAGTCCGGTTCTTTCTTTTGATTCCGTCAGCTCACCGTTCTCGTCATATTTTGCATTGACCAGTGTAACGTATCCTTCGTCAACTTCCGGCTCTTCATCCATCAGTTTAAAAATACGTTCTGCTCCGGCAAGTGCCATGACAACCATATTCAGCTGATTTGAAATCTGACTGATCGGATTCATAAAGCTTCTGCTCAGCTGCAGGAAAGATGCGATCGTACCGACCGTCATACCGCCTGCACCGCCAAGAGCCATTGTGCCTCCGATTGTTGCCAGCAGCACATACTGCAGGTTTCCGAGGTTACCCATGATCGGCATCAGGATATTTGCGAAACTGTTTGCTGCGGATGCATCCTTGCATAATTCTTCGTTTTTCTGGTCGAAAATCTCTTTTGCTTTCTCTTCGTGACAGAATACTTTGATAACTTTCTGTCCGTTGATCATCTCTTCGATATAACCATTTACATCACCAAGAGCTTTCTGCTGACGTATAAAATAATAACCACTCTTTCCGGCAACACGGCCTGTCACCTGAAGCATGATAAATACAAAGCAGAGTACAAAAATGGTAAGCTGCCAGCTTGTGAAAAGCATGGCAAAAAACACAGAAATAATTGTGATCAGAGAGGAGAACATCTGCGGGATACTCTGTGCAAGCATCTGACGCAGCGTGTCCGTATCGTTCGTATAATGGCTCATAATATCGCCATGTGTATGCGTATCAAAATAACGGATCGGCAGTGTCTGCATATGTTCGAACATCTCGTCTCGAATACGTTTTAACGTTCCCTGTGCGATACTTACCATCGTTCTGTTGTAAAACAGGCAGGCAAGGATTCCCACTGCGTAAATACATCCCATGATCAAAATGGAACGGAACAGCGGTGCAAAGTCCGGTGTGGCTGCCTGAAGCAGCGGTGTGATATAACTGTCGATCAGTGTCTGCAGATACAGTGAGCAGGACACCATGGCAAGTGCATTGACCACGATACAGATCAGGACAGCAGCAAAACGCAGTTTATAATGTCCGATATAAGACATCAGTCTTTTTACAACATCTTTATTTACTTTTGCCATTCCTTCCGGTCCTTTTTTGTTATTCGGCTGTCTCATCTTCGCTTCCTCCTTTCACCTGAGAATAGTAAACCTCCTGATAGATCTCATTGGATGCAAGCAGCTCTTCATGCGTGCCAACCGCAGAAATATGGCCTTTATCCATAACAATGATCTTGTCCGCATCCTGTACCGATGAAATACGCTGTGCGATGATAAATTTCGTTGTATCCGGGATTTCCTCACGGAATGCCTTTCGGATCAACGCATCTGTTTTCGTATCTACCGCACTGGTAGAGTCATCCAGAATCAGGATTTTCGGTTTTTTCAGAAGTGCTCTTGCAATACAGATTCTCTGTTTCTGACCGCCGGATACATTGCTTCCGCCCTGCTCAATGTAAGTATCGTATTTATCCGGGAATGTCTGGATAAAATCGTCAGCCTGGGCGAGCTGACAGACATGAATCAGCTGTTCATCTGTCGCATTTTCATTTCCCCAGCGTAAGTTTTCTTTGATCGTTCCGGAGAACAGCACATTTTTCTGAAGAACCATCGCTACCTGATCACGCAGAGCTTCCAGATCATATTTTCTTGTGTCCAGACCGCCTACTTTCAGGCTTCCTTCTGTGACATCATAAAGTCTCGGGATCAGCTGAACCAGCGTTGTCTTTGCCGAACCGGTTCCTCCGATGATACCAACCGTCTCACCGGATCTGATATTTAAATTAATATCAGAAAGACAGATCTTATCCTTTTTCCCTGTGTAGCTGAAGCTTACATGATCAAATACAACGGAACCGTCTTTTACTTCTGTTACCGGAGATTCTCCATTTGTAAGGTCGCTTTTCTCATCAAGAATCTCTACAATACGCTCTGCAGATGCTCTGGAAATAATGATCATAACAAATACCATCGACAGCATCATAAGACTCATCAGAATCTGCATCGCATAAGAAACAAGGCTCATCAGCTGACCGGTAGACATACCATTTACCGGATCATTTCCGGTTGTAACGATCAGTTTTGCACCAAACCAGGAAATCAGAATCATACATGCATACATGCAGAACTGCATCAGCGGCATATTGAATGCGATCAGTTTTTCTGCAAATGTAAAATCGTTATAAATCGATGTGGAAATTTTTTCAAATTTCTCAATCTCATGATCCTCACGGACATAAGATTTCACAACACGGATTCCGTGAAGATTTTCCTGCACAACATTGTTCAGTTTATCATAAGTTTTGAAAACTTTTTCAAATACTGGATGTGCATGTGTCATAATAAAATACAGTCCGATGCCAAGAATCGGTGCCGCCGCCAGGAAAATCACTGCCATCTCGGAATTTACCTGAAATGCCATAAACATAGAAAAAACAAGCATAATCGGTGCACGGACTGCCATACGGATGATCATCTGATATGCATTCTGCACGTTGGTAACGTCCGTTGTCAGACGCGTTACGATACTTGCCGTTGAAAATTTATCAATATTGGAGAAAGAAAAATTCTGTACATTGTAATACATATCCTTTCTCAGGTTCTTTGCAAATCCGGCAGATGCCCGTGCGGCAAATTTACCGGAAAGCACACCGAACATCAGTGAGATCATCGCTGTGACAGCAAGCAGAATACCCATCTTCCAGATATACCCCAGGTTCTGTGCCTGAATACCGTAGTCGATCAGTCTTGCCATCAACATCGGAATGATTACTTCCATGATTACTTCAAGCGTGACCATCGCCGGAGATAAAAGGGAATCCTTCTTGTACTCACGGATGCTCTTCATCAGTTTCTTAATCATGATTGGCCTCCTTATTATCTTTTTTTTCGCAACATTTGTTTTTCATCGAACATTCCAGATCTTCTATGAGGTTCTCGCGAATCTTCTGTGTCAGCTGAAACAGACAGTCAATATCATCCGCTGTCATATCTTTTACCAGCAAACGCTCCATTCTCTGGATATGCTGTATTACAAGATGACTGGCTTCATAGCCTTTTTCTGTCAGGACAATTTTCTTCAGTCTCGCATCCCCGGGATAAGACTGCATCTCAATATATCCATTTTGCTCCATTTTCTGCAAAATACCGGCAACGGTAGAGCGTGTAAGGCAGAAACGCTTCACAATATCCCGCGGAAAAATGTCCTTTTGAGGATTTTCTTTAATATACTTTATAATCCCGCCCTGGACATACTGGAGATCATAAATTCCACTTTTTTTCTTATCGTACTCAATTTTTCGATATAAAAGATTGGATAATGACAAGATCTCTCTGCCCACTTCACGTTTTTCTCCAAAATCCATCTTCGCTTCACCTCCTGTCTGATTGTTCGTTGTCGAACAATTATAAGGCGAATAAAATTTTTTGTCAATCGTTATATCGCACCAATTTTTTCATCTGAAATCAAATATTTTTGGAAGCATACTTTACATCTTTGCCGCAAAATATTTTTGGATACCGTCACAAATCGATTCTGCTGCCTTCTGCTGATAGGTATCTGTAATTAAAAGTGCTGCCTCCCTCTCATTCGACAGAAAACCGCATTCCACGATCACCGCCGGAGCTTCACTCCGTTTCAATATGTAGTACGTGTCATTCGCCTTGATTTCCCGCGGTCTTTCGATCTGCAGCTCTTTATTCATAACATTCTGAATACATCCGGCGATCTCCTTGCCCTCTGCCGAAGTCGTATAATAAAAAACCTGAGGTCCCGATACATACTCCTCCGTGTAACTGTTCTGATGAATACTGACCGCCATCGCCGGTTTTGTCTCCCTGATCTTTGCACACCGGTTTCTCATATCCGTGCTCTTTTTATTTCCCTGCTCCGGTCCCTTTACACTTTCGTCCGCCTCCCGCGTCATCACAACTTCAAATCCCGCCTTCTCCAGACAAACTTTTAGCTTCTTTGCAATCGCCAGATTGATATCCTTTTCCTTCGCCTGATTGATTCCAATCTTCCCCGGATCATCACCACCATGCCCCGCATCAATCAAAATAACCTTCTTCTCCACACTGCCGGAAGCCGGAAGTACATTTTTTACTCCGCTCGTAAAAAGCAGAATTGTACACGCCAGCACCAGAATTCCCATCCATACTTCCGCAGGGATATTTTTCAGCCGCAGATCATACATCAAAACCGTCACCCATTTTTGGACTCTTGTGACAGTTTATTCAGAAAGAAACCCATTTAAGAACCGGTTCACAGGATATTATCTTATATTAATTCAGGAGGCCCTGATTAAAAATCAGGACCTCCTTTTTTAATTTACCGAATCTCACATATTCGTTTGACTCAGATGATTTTTGGATAACTATTTTTTTATCTTGACTTTCTTTGCCTTGCTCCATGCACTCTGGACGCTCTTTAAGGTACCATTATCAGCTTTATATTTTACCATGTACTGAATTTTGAAATAATAAGTTTTTCCTTTTTTCAGTCTCTTAATGGTACGGGCAGTGGTTGTCGCTTTCACATTCACTGTCTTTTTATTCTTTTTAAACTTCTTGTCCGTTGCATACATAATGGTATATTTTTCTACATAGAAGTTATCTCCGTACAGTTTTGCAGGAGCTTTCCAGGTAAGTTTTACTTTCTACTACAATATATTTATGGTTAATATCCCTTACAGCCAGTAAGGAATTATCCATCTTGTTGCTTAAGCTGTAT
>NZ_WQNP01000151.1:27067-27422 GCF_018783905.1 Ruminococcus sp. MCC718 | reverse complement strand
CAAAATACAGAACATTAAAAAGCAGAAGTAAAGTAACGAAAATTTGCCGCCGTCACTGTGCCTCTGCTTTTTTACTATCTGGCACAATTCTGCACTTCACATCCCTTTTGCTGCATGGAAAGAAAAAACAGTATCCACTCTTTTTACTATCTTGATGCGGAACGTTTTGATTCTAAAAATTTTCTGCGTGCACTAGCGTGGCAAAAGGCTGTTTCATGCCAGCGTGTAAAATATGATATGAAGTGTTTTTAAAAACTATGGCCGTTCAAAAACGTACAGCAATGTGCAAAATGAACAATTCTCAAGAAGGCACTTTTACGTGCCCTTCGGGGAATTCGTTCATTTGCACATGCAA
>NZ_WQNP01000151.1:0-27057 GCF_018783905.1 Ruminococcus sp. MCC718 | reverse complement strand
CTTTTGCAAACAGTCTTTTAAAACACTCGGCATTTCAATTCTTTACACCTGCCAGGAAACCACCGACAACTTTTTATTTACACCTCAAGTGGTTTCGGCAGTTCGGTTATCTCCTGTGCTTCTTGTTCTGAAAATCCTTTTTCAATCAGTTTCTTGTATACACGAATTTTTTCTTCCTCTTTTCCTTTTTCCATTCCCATTTTTTCAAGTCTTTCTGCTACATCACACATGCTGTGCACTCCTTTCTTTTCCTGAAATATTGTCTGATACCGTTCATCCCTTGTCATAACCCGAAGCAATTTCAGTACTTCATCTACATGCTTAATTTCCGTTGGATCATCCGGGATATAATTCTTATGTTTTCTTTTCTGAACAAAAAAATTTGCCACGACTTTAAAATCGCTGTGGAAGCGACTGATCTCTTCTTCTGTAAGCCATGCGATTTCAAATACTTTCATTTCATAATCATTGATATACTCATCCAGCCCTTCCGGAATTTTCATCAATCCTTTGATATTCTTTTTTCCACGCCAATGATGATCTGTGCCAAAATATAATACAATGGTCATGACCGGCAAAATTTCTTTTCTGTCATCCAGTAACTGACTGCGATATGCCGCGCCGTCATATCCTATGATGCGAAACGGCATATATTTTTTTACATTGCTTTGGTTTTCGATTCCGCAAATCGCCAATTCGACTTCTTTTTCTTTCCAGTATTTTATTACATCTCTTTCCAGTTCATGCACTTTTCCGTCCTCTGCTTTATATTGAGAATGAACCTGTGCATTTTTTAGAGATTCCGGTAAGATTCGTTGCTCTCCTTTGAAAACCAGTCCGTTTATAATATCTGCAAATACATCATTATAATCTTCCAGTATTTTTTCGGTAATATCTTTTTCTCCCATAGGCTGCTCCTTTTCTTTTTGTATTGATTCAAGTGGAATGTACGTGAAACCTGACACGTAATTCTGATCAGCTTTGCTGATATTTTCCTGATACAAAACAGCCTGAGATATCAAAATCGTGAAACTTATTTTATAACGAACCATTTGCAAATATTGTTTTATCAAAAAGTTTTCTTACAATGTCACTTTTTTATTTTTCAAGCCGCTTTGTGCAGGTATGAAATTTTGTTGGATTTTCCTGCCGAACGGCAATGAAAGTTAGATAGAATTTATTTAAAACTATTTTGTGATTATTATACATGAATAAGCGATCTATGTCAATCTTTTTGAATCCAGTAATCTATATTACTTTTTCAAGTTTTCCAGACAGCAAAAAAACAGCCATGATGAACTCGAAAACAATCGCTCTGACGGTAGCAAGGCTTCCGTCGTGAGGTTTGCGATGTTGCCGCCCCAAGGAGCCGCTGTCTGAGCCTCGAAGAGGCGAGTTTAGGCGAAGGGCGGCTAACAGGCGAGCGAACCGAACAGGAAATGCAGCGTGTCAGGAGATTGTTTTCGAATCATCATGGCGTTCTATTTTACATATAAGTTTTCTTAATGCCCATCTTCTTGCTCTTCGGACAAGAAGCATCTCTCGCTCTAAAGAGCTCGGTCAATTTTAATCTGTTTTGATCGTTTCGTTCATGCTTCCCATGCGGTATCCCTGAAGATCCAGGGTCACATAGCTGAAACCGATTTTCTTGAATTCAGAAACAATCTTTTCTCTGTTTGCATCTTCCATCAGTTTCAAAAATTCGGACGGCATCACTTCGATCCTTGCCATCTGTCCGTGGATGCGGACACGCAGCTGATGGAACCCCATGTCCAGAAGCAGCTGTTCTGCCTGGTCTACCATGGAAAGTTTGCTCTCTGTGATCTCTTCTCCGTAAACGAAACGTGAGGAAAGACAGGCAAAGGACTGTTTGTCCCAGGTCGGAAGTCCCATTTCTTTTGAAAGATCACGGATCTCCTGTTTTGTCAGCTCTACGTGGCGAAGCGGACTTTTTACATGAAGTTCTGCCACTGCCTGCAGTCCCGGGCGATAATCGCCGTTGTCATCCATATTGGAACCTTCTGCAACATATTTGATATTGTTTTCCTTTGCAATATTTCCGATTTTTTCAAACAGTTCATGTTTGCAAAGATAACAGCGGTTCTTTGGATTATGGGAAAATCCTTCGATCTGTAATTCTTCTGACTCGCAGATAATATGTTTGATGCCTTCTTTTTTGCAGAATGCTTTCGCTTCTTCCAGCTCACGTTTCGGAAAAGAGCAGGACTGTGCCGTCACTGCGATTACCTGATCTCCCAGCACATCGTGTGCCACTTTCAGAAGAAAGGTGGAATCCACACCGCTCGAAAATGCGATTGCCACGCTTCCGAGTTCTTTTAAATATTCCTGTAATGCCTCTAATTTTTTATTCATATTTGTTTTTTCCTTATAATTATTATAATACCAGGAGCAAAAGCCTGAAACCGTGATGTGCCTGTGCATAAGCTACATCATCCGGGAGGTTCCTGCACAATTCTTTTCACTGTTTCTTGAGCTGTACCGCTGCATTTTTATTCCTCAGTTCCAGATAACCGCACTCGGTCAGATATTCCAGGCTGTGCAGTGTAAAGGTTCCTCTGCTCATCGGAACTTCCAGCCACTCTTCCAGTACCTTTTTCCACGGCATCCACTTGTGTCGGTGCTGTTCTGAGGTATATTTATAATCTCCGATACAGTCTCCCAGTCGGTAAGCTGCCAGCACATAATTGTACATAACCGGGCTTTCTTTGTACAGTTTTTCCGGACGTGGATGTTCCTGCTCTGCAAGTGCAGGTACAAATTCCTGATCCAGACCAAGCATCCAGTTCAGAAACGGATCATAAAGATAATATACCGATGGAATGTAAGGGAATTCCAGCGTTTCCAGTTCCCTGTCCTGTAAATCTGCTTTATATTTCACGATAATCTTTGCATTGAGCAATTCTCTCTGTGTGTAAATCTCCTCTATCTGGCTACATTTCAGAACGGTCCTGCGAACTTTATTTTTTTCATTTTTGAGATAAAAAATTTCCCCTTCGCCGTACCCGAACATATATTCAAAAGAATCCGGTGCCGTGCGGCGAATTGGCGAATATACCATGTGATACTGGTTAAAAGTTCCTTTCATGGACTTTCTTGCTTCCAGATCAAAAATTTCCGGTATTTCTTCCATCGCCCAGATTCGAACCGGCCATTCAGCCATTGTCGGGCGTTTGTCAACAACGATCACTTCTGTCTTTTTCTTTTTGTTTTGTATGTCCTGTCCCCTCCTTTCTCCATACTCATATCATGATGTTTGGGTCAAAAGACGCCATACGAGAGTACCTCTGATATCTTTTGATACCTGCATCCGATTTAACTGATCTGCCAGCGGGTATGGCTTCCCTGATCGTCTTTGGTCACGATCAGCTGATCTTCGATCTCCTGCTTCAGTTCCGTCACATGCGAAATAATACCGATCAGTTTCTCGCCTTCTGCCATGTTCTGGAGGACTTTTACTGCCTGATCTCTGGAATGTTCATCCAGTGATCCAAAGCCTTCGTCGATGAACATCATATCAAGATTGATCGCTGCGGAACTTTCCTGGATCTGATCTGCCATGCCAAGTGCCAGGGAAAGTGCCGCCATAAAGGACTCGCCACCGGAGAGCGTTCGCACTTCACGGACTTTTCCGGTCACAGCAGAATAAACCATCAGATCCAGACCTCTGTTTTTGCCTGTTCCGGCTTTGTCAATATCGCACATCCGCAGTTCAAACTGTCCTGCGGACATGTCCTGAAATCTCTGGTTTGCCGCTTCCAGGATCTGCTCCAGATAATGCCTTTGTACATATGTTTCGATATCCATTCTGGAGTTTTTCCTGTTTCCGGACAGAAGCTGATACAGTCCGTTTATTTTTTCATACTGATGCATCACTTCACTGCGTTCTTCCATCTGCGGTTTTAATGCCTGGCAGACTTTCTGATCGATCCGCCAGATTTCCTGCCATTGTTCCAGAACACGCTGACTTTCTTTCCACGCCGCTTCTGCTGCTTCACTGGTTTTTTCCAGTTCTTCCAGGACTGGTTTTGGCTGTTCGCCGATCGCTGCCCTGGCAGAATTTATCAGGCTTTCGGCTGCCGCTTTCTGTCTGCCGTGGTTCTGTGCATCCTGTTTCCATTTCTGCACCTGCGTTTTGGTGTAAGTTCCGGTCAGTTCCATCCAGGCCGTTTCCGGAAAATGTTTTTCTTCCAGAATTTCCAGGTAAGCCTGCTGTCGGATCTTCTGCTCTTCCATCTGCTGAGGGATTTCTTTTTTATACTTTGCAATTAAGGTCTGTGCCCGGTTTTCCTGTTCCTGTGCTTTTTGCAGTCTCTCCTCTGCCCGCATGACAAGTACATCTTTTTCCTTTTTGGCGGTATCTGCTTTTGCATACGCCGCCTGTGCTTCCTGCTGATTCTGGTAATCTTTTGATCCTTCCAGGCTCTCCAGCATCACACGGCTTCGCTCCAGAGCGGTTTTGGCATCTGCTGTTTCTTTTGCGGACTGCTCAAGCTTCTCCTGAAATTGCTCTTTCTGCTTTTCTGCTTTTGTAAGGGCAGAAAGAAGCATCTGATACTCGTTCACTTCTTTTTGAAGCTGTCTGCCTTCTGCTTCCATTTTTTTACTCTGATGCAAAAATTCACCTTTCATCTGCTCCAGAAAGTCTGCACGTATTTCTTCTAAATCCAGAACTTCTTTTGCCCTGCTGCGGAGATGTTCAAAACTTTCCCCGGCATTTTTCTGTTTTTCTTCCAGAAGGCTCCCTGCGGCTTCTGCCGCCGCTGCCGCCTGTTCCTGTTTTCCCCGCAGCTGCTCTGCCTGAAGGGCCAGCTCCTCGATCATCTCTTTTGTCAGATTCTGGTGTTCTTTTTCAAGCTTACACGGAGAAGGATGCTCTGTGGAACCGCAGACCGGACACGGGCACCCTTCCTTTAACTCCTGTGCCAGAAAACCTGCCTGAGCATTTAAAAAGATCTTTCGTTTCTGCTCGTAAACGGCATTTTTTTCTTCAAATTCCAGGCTGGCCGCCCGATAGGCAAGACGTCTTTTTTCTGTCGTCTGCTTTTGTGTTTTGTATTCTTTCTCCGTTTGTTCTGCTCTGGAAAATTCCGTTTCCAGCAAACCGAAATCTTTCTGTTTTGCCTGCCATAAAGCAAGATTTTTCTCCGACTGTGCAAGCTGCTGTGAGCGTTCCCGCCACGCTTCCTGCTGTTTTTCAAGTTGCTCTTTTTTTGCTTTGAGTGCTCGCTCTTTTTCTTCTGCGTTTTGGACCGCTTTTTCTTTTTGAATCACATCCTGCCCGGCAGCTTCCATTTTTGTAAAGACTTCCATGGCTTTTTTCACTTTTTCTTCCACTTTGGTAAAAGCCGCAACTTCTTCTTCCTGCTGATGTTTTGCATCTTTTGTATTCTGTATACAGAGTTTTGTATCTTCCATAAGGTTCGGAAGCTGTTCTGTCTGTTCCTGAAGGTCTGATCTCAATTTTTCCAGCATTTTCTTGCAGTCCAAAAGCCGCTGATAAACTGCCTGTACCTCCCAGGCGTCTTCGACCCGAACCGCCAGTTCCTGCTGTTCTGTGATCGCTTCTTCCTGCCCTTTTAAGCTCTGCAAGGTCTTTTCTGCATCTTCCAGCTGTACAAAAGATTTAAGAAGCTGAGAAGCTTTCGCAGCGGCATCCCTTGCATGATCACGTTCCTGACTTCTCTTTTCCACGGTCTTTTTTGCTTCTTTCGTCCGCTTCGAAAGCTCCTCGCACAGAAGTTCCAGTTTCTCCAGAAACTGCTCCAGGACCGTTACCGAAAAATCTTTTGATTTTTCCAGTTCTTTTTTCTTTTCTTTTAAAAATGCCGTCTGTTCCAGACCTTCCGGAAGTTCTGTGCGGCTGATCTCGGCAATACACCGCATGCGGATCTGATCGATCTCTGCCTGTTTTTCTTTTTTGCGTACGGCAAATTCATTTTTGATCTCCTCGTACAGACCGGTGTGAAACAGCTTGCGGAAGATCATTTTTTTATCATCTGATTTTGCACGCAGAAGTTCCATGAATTCTCCCTGAGCGATCATCGCAACCTGCATAAACTGCTCTTTTGTCAGTCCGACAATCTCCATCAGTTTCGCATCCGTCTCTTTTGCCGGATATTCGCTGCCGTCCGGCATGGTAAGTGAAACTTCCTCACTGACCATTTTTTCGCCGCTGCCGCGTTTCAGCGGACGTACATGACGCGGAATGCGTTTCACGGTATAAAAATCGATCTCAGTTCCGTTTTTCTCAGAAAAAGTCAGGGAGACAAACGGCTCCGTTCCGATCTCCACAAACTGACTCTGAAGTTCCGCACCGTTTTTCTTATTTGCATTGGAGCTGGCTTCTCCGTAGAGAGCAAACACAATCGCATCAAAAATCGTTGTTTTTCCGGAGCCGGTATTTCCGGTGATCAGGAATAAATTCTGATCCGGTTTTTCAAAATCAATCTCGGTTCGGTTTCCATAGGAACCAAACGCCTGCATCACAAGTTTTAACGGCCGCATCTTATTTCACCCCCTGTACACTGCTGATCACATCCAGCAGCATCTCACGTTCTTCCTCATCCATATGTTCCCCGAGAAACGAACAGCAAAGTTCAAACGGGTCCAGTTCTTCAATCTTTCTGCTCTGTCTTTTGTACTCTGCTCTCCGCTCCCTCTCTCTGCGGATCTCAAGCAGATATGGAAATGCATTTCGCAGACGGTCTTTGAGGTCGATCACATCGAGATCTTCTTTGTCTGTGAGCACGACCGTGACATAATCTTCGCATGCCTGCGAAAGCACCTCCTGAAATTCTCCCTTTATCACACGCACCTGACGAAGCGGCGGAAGCGGAAGCACTTCCGTGGAAATATTTCCTTTTTCTTTCATCGTCACCATCACAATGCCTTTTTTCTGTCCGGCTTCACTGACCGAACAGGCAAGCGGTGTTCCGCAGTAACAATAATATTCGCTTCCCACTTTCATCGGTTTGTGGATATGTCCAAGTGCCGCATAATCAAACACTTCCAGCACATCTGCTGAGATCTCATCGATATTTCCGACCGTGCGGATCTCGGAATCCATGCGCTCTACGTCCTCCGCCTGTCGGTCGGATGGAAGATAAAACTGATGACTGACCAGCACATTTCGCTCCTTTGTATCGATATTTTCTCTTTCGATCAGAAGATGCAGTGCCTCGTCGTAGGAATGCTGTGTTCCGTCCTCCCGCGTTCCCACGATCTCTCTTACCATCGACGGTTTCACAAACGGAAGCAGATAAAAATGCAGATCACCATAAGCATCCTGCAGTGTCACTTTTTCGATATATTCCTCTTCTGTAGTCGGCGGCGTGCCAATCATATAGACATTCTGCCTGGACAAAATACTGCGAAAACAGTTCAGCCTGGCGGCACTGTCATGATTGCCGCTGATGATCATCACCGGCATCTGCGGCATTTCTTCGGAAAGATTTTTCATAAAGCTGTCAAAAATCTCCACTGCCTCCGCAGACGGAACAGCTTTGTCATAAATATCCCCTGCGATCACCATCGCATCCGGCTGCTGCTCTTTTGCCAGCCGGATGATCTGTTCAAAAATATATTCCTGGTCTTCCCGCAGATCGCGTTCGATCAGTTTCAGTCCGATATGCAGATCGGATAAATGAAAAAATTTCATCTGCTCACCCCTCGTAAATCTTATCTTAGTTGGAGAAAACTCCTCTTCTGTATATGTTAAGCAACAAATCTGTCTTCTTTCTTCTATTTTTGTCCTGCAATGATCCTGTACATTTCCGGTCTGCGGTCACGGAACAGTCCCCATTCAAGACGCTTTGTTGCCAGCTCATCCAGATCGTATTCTCCGATCAGGATCTCTTCCTGATCTCTGGAAGCTGTTTTTTTCAGTTCGCCTGTTTCATCGGTCAGGAAGGAAGAACCATAAAAAGTCAGTGCAGACTTCTGACCTCCATTTTCCGTATCCGGCTCTACCACCTCTTTTCCAATACGGTTTGCTGCGATCACCGGCATCAGATTGGCTGCCGCATGGCCCTGCATACAACGCCTCCAGTGCGGCATGCTGTCACATTCCAGAATTGGCTCCGAACCGATAGCAGTCGGATAAAACAGAAGTTCTGCACCCTGAAGTGCCATGCATCTGGCACTCTCCGGAAACCACTGATCCCAGCAGATTCCGATGCCGATCTTTCCATATCTGGTCTCAAAGATGCGAAATCCAGTATCGCCCGGCGTAAAATAAAATTTTTCCTGATAATAGTGGTCATCCGGAATATGTGTTTTACGATAAATCCCAAGAATCGTTCCGTCCGCATCGATACATGCGATTGAATTGTAAAGATTGTTGACTTCTTTTTCATAAAAGCTGATCGGAAGCACGACTCCAAGTTCTTTTGCCAGACGCACTCCCATCTGTACTGCTTCGTTTTCTTCTGCCGGTTTTGCATAATGATAAAAATCATACCGTCTCTGCTGACAGAAATATTCCCGTTCAAAAAGTTCCGGCAGCAAAATAATATTTGCTCCTTCTGCTGCCGCTTCTCTGATTTTCTTTTCTGCTTTTTCCAGATTTTCCTGCAGCTCTGTGCTGCACTGCATCTGGATCGCCGCTGTTTTTACTTTTCTCATTCCTTTTCTGCCTTTCCCTGTGGTATCTGCTGCGTAATACAGTGGATGTTTCCGCCTCCGGTGAGAATATCTCCTGCATACACCGGTAGGATCTCTCTCTGCGGACATATGCTGTGCAAGATCTCTGCTGCCCGCTGATCACTTTCTGCATTTTTTCCGCCAAAAGCCGGCATGATAACTGCTCCGTTTGAAAAATAGAAGTTTACATAAGATGCCGCAAGGCGTTCGCCCACTTCTCTTGTATCTTCTCCTTCTTCAAACACATACCCTTCCAGATCTTCCGGTGTAACGCAGACCGGCACATCCGGGATTGGAAGTTTATGTACGATGATCTTTCTGCCTTTCGCATCGGTCTGTAATTCCAGATACTGAAGTGTCTCCAGTGATAACGGGTACTGCGGATCTTTCGGATCATCCGTCCACGCCAGTACCACCTCAGCCGGACCGACAAAAGCACATACATTATCTACATGCTCGTTTGTCTCATCCAGGTAAATGCCCCTTGGCAGCCAGAGCACTTTCTCCGCACCCAGATATGCTTTCAGTTTCTCCTCAATCTGTTCTTTTGAAAGCTGCGGATTCCTGCCTTTGCTGAGCAGACAGGCTTCTGTCACCATGACTGTCCCTTCCCCATCACTGTGAATGGAACCGCCCTCCAGCACAAAAGGTGCCGCATCGTAGCAGAAATATCTTTCTCTTTTGGCGAAATCTAGGGCAAACGCATCATCCAGCTTCCAGGATGCATACAGCCCATCCACCGTTCCGCCCCAGGCATTGAAAGACCAGTTTACTGCACGAACGCTGCCTCCCTTTTTTACAAACGTCGGTGCCATATCTCTTGCCCAGGCATCATCCGTTTCTGCCTCAAAGACGGTCACCGGAAAATGTCTTCCGCATGCGATGGCTTCTCTATATTTTTCTTTCTGCTGTGCGGCAAATGCCTCTGCCCGTGCAAGAACCTTTTTTCCGGCAGCCAGATATACCGGCTCACTTTTTGTGATTGCTTCCATAACTGCACAAAAAGCCTGTTCGGCATCTTTTGCATCTTTTTTCCAGGAACCCGGCCGCTGCGGCCAGATCATGATGCAGCCTTTATGCGGCTCATACTCTGCCGGCATATAATATCCGTCCGCAGACGGTGTTGTTCTGTTGTATTCCATCGTATCCTCCTTCAGAATCTACGGTGCTGTCGCTTGCAAGTCTCATATGCGTTCGGTTTGAATTACAGACGCATTTTAAAATCGTTATAGCCAAATTCTCTTACCATTTCCACACTTCCGTCTTCTTTTAAAAGTGCGATTCCCGGAAGCGGCATTCCGTTAAAGGTATTGTTTTTTACCATGGAATAGATCGCCATATCTTCAAAGACCAGCTGATCCCCGATACGGATCGGCTGCTCAAAACTGTAGTCCCCGATCACATCCCCGGCAAGGCAGGTCATCGAAGAGAGGCGATACGTGTACTGTTTTTCCCCTGCTTCAAATCCTTTTGCAAGCGGCGGGCGGTACGGCATCTCCAGCACATCCGGCATATGGCAGGCTGCCGATGCATCGAGGATCAGAATGTCCATATCGTTGTGCACGATGTCCATCACTTCTGTCACAAGATAACCGGCATTTAAAGCAATCGCTTCGCCAGGCTCCAGATAAACTTCCACCGGATAGGTTTCTCTGATATAACGGATCAGTTTTTTCAGAGTTTCTATCTGATAATTTTCCCTTGTGATATGATGACCTCCGCCCATATTCAGCCATTTCATCCGGTACAGATATTTCCCGAATTTCTTTTCAAATGCCTGAAAAGTCGTTACAAGATCATCTGCATTCTGTTCGCACAGCGTGTGGAAATGAAGTCCTTCCACACCCTCCAGCAGATCTTCCCGGAACTGTTCTTCTGTCACACCAAGTCTGGAAGCATAGCCACAAGGATCATAGATCTCATGCCCTTCCTGCGTGGAGCACTGCGGATTGATGCGGATGCCGACACTGACTGCTTTTTTATCTTTTCTCACCTTTGCACTTTCCCGGCACATTTCTTTATATTTCTCATACTGTGCAAAGGAATTGAAGATGATATGGTCGCAGATCTGCACCAGTTCTTTCATATCTTTTTCTTTGTATGCCGGTGCAAAAACATGATTTTCTTTTCCCATCTCTTCATATCCAAGTCTTGCCTCATACAGTCCGCTCGCTGTTGTTCCGCTGATATACTGACCGATCATCGGATACAGGCTGTACATAGAAAAGGCTTTCTGGGCGAGCAGGATGTGACAGCCGCACTCCTGCTCAAGATCCGCAAGAATCTCCAGATTTTTTCTGATTTTGCCTTCATCCACAACATAGCACGGTGTCGGCAGATCTTTCCACATCATTCTACAGTCTGCGGATTTTCATCCACAACCCACGGCAGTCCGTACTGATTCAGCATATCCATAAACGGATCCGGATCAAATTCTTCGATGTTGAACACACCGTCTTTGTCCCATACTTTATCCACAACAAGTGCTGCCCCGATCATCGCCGGCACTCCGGTTGTGTAGGAAATCGCCTGAGATCCGACTTCTTTATAACACTCCTGATGATCACATACATTGTAGATATAAATGGTCTTCTCTTTTCCGTCTTTCTTTCCGGTAAAAATACAGCCAATATTTGTCTTTCCGACGGTACGCGGTCCAAGGGAAGCCGGATCCGGAAGCAGTGCCTTCAGAAACTGAATCGGCACGATCTCTTTTCCTTCAAACAGAATCGGTGAAGTGGAAAGCATGCCTACATTTTCCAGACATTTCATGTGCGTCAGATAGCTCTGTCCAAAGGTCATAAAGAAACGGATACGCTTTACGCCCGGAACATTTTTTGCCAGAGATTCGATTTCTTCATGATGAAGCAGATACATATCTTTTTCGCCGACCTGTGGGAAATTATATTCTCTTTTGATCTCCATCGGCTCAGTCTCTACCCAGTGACCATTCTCCCAGTAAGAACCGTTTGCGGACACTTCCCGCAGATTGATCTCCGGGTTAAAGTTGGTGGCAAACGGATAGCCATGATCTCCTCCGTTGCAGTCCAGAATATCGATCGTCTCGATCTCATCAAAATAATGTTTCAGTGCATAGGCTGTAAAGACACTGGTGACACCCGGATCAAAGCCGCTTCCGAGAAGTGCCGTGATGCCTGCTTCTTTAAATTTTTCCTGATAAGCCCACTGCCAGGAATAGTCAAAATATGCGGTAAATCCGGCCTCTTTGCAGCGTTTCTCGTAAATTTCACGCCACTGTTTATCGTCGGTATCTTCCGGCTCATAATTGGCGGTATCAATATAATCCACCTTGCATGCCAGACACGCATCCATGATCGTCAGATCCTGGTACGGAAGTGCCACATTTAAAACAGCATCCGGCTGATAAGACTGGATCAGTGCGATCAGTTCTTCCACCTTATCGGCATCCACCTGTGCTGTTGTGATTTTTGTTTCCGTTGTATTCTCCAGTTTTTCTTTCAGTGCATCGCACTTTGCCTTTGTTCTGCTGGCAATACAGATCTCAGAAAATGTTTTGCTGTTCTGACAGCATTTGTGGATCGCAACTCCTGCAACTCCTCCGCATCCAATGATCAGTAATCTTCCCATAGTACAATCTCCTTTTCTTTTTGCTTTTTATTTTTTACGACCTTCCTCTTCTTCCAGCATATCTTCTACATATTTTGGAAGCATAAATGCTCCCTTATGAAGATTGGTCGTGTAGTACCAAGTTTCTATCTTCCGCTCTTTCCAGCGTTTTGCATTCAGGTGTTCCAGCGGATGATATTTTTTTGATGCAAACCCAAACAGCCAGTACCCGGATGAACAGGTCGGGATGTGTGCCTGATAGACACGGCTGATCGGGAAACTGTGGCTTGCCTTCCGGTGCATCACCCGGCAGGATTCTTCGTCTTCATCATAAAACGGACTTCCGTGCTGATAGACCATGATGCCGTCTTCTTTTAGTGCACGGTAACAGTTCCCGTAAAATTCTTTGGTAAAGAGTCCGGCATTATGTCCGAGCGGATCAATCGCATCGTTTATGATCAGATCATATTCATTATGACGCAGACGCAGAAATTTCAGTCCGTCCTCATAATAAACACTGACTCTTTTATCTGCCAGTCCGCAGGCATTGTCCGGGAAAAATTCTTTACAGACTTCAACAAAAACGCGGTCCGGCTCGACCACATCAATTTTTTCGATTTCTTCATAATGGCTCAGCTCTCTTGCCACACCGCCGTCCCCGCCGCCGATCACCAGGACATTTTTCACACATGGATGAACTGCCATCGGCACATGAACGATCATCTCATCATAAATAAACTCATCTTTTTCTGAAAATACAATGCTTCCGTCTGCACTTAAAAAACGGCCAAATTCATCAGAATCAAACACATCAATGCGTTGAAATTCCGTCTGCAGACCAAAAAGCTGTTTCTGGACTTTTACCGAAACTTTTACTTTTTCTGTCTGGTAATCTGAAAACCAAAGCTCCATCCTTTTCCCCTCCCATTTGCTTTTATTTTTCGCTCAGCACATATAAATATTCTATCTCTGTATCCTGCATTCCCTGCATGGAACAGCCCTTTTCTTTTGCGTAAATAATATAATCAATGATCTCCTGCGTGATCAGCTCTCCCGGTGCAAGGATTGGGATCCCCGGCGGATAGCACATCACAAATTCACTGCAGATCATGCCTTTTGTCTCCCGGATCGGAACTGCTTTCTTTTCTGCATAAAAAGCAGTCTGCGGAGATACCAGAACGGTCGGCCTGATGTACTCGGCTCCCGGCATTTTTTCCGGATCTTTTGCATAAAGCCGCTTGATATCCGCCAGTGCCCCCACCAGCCGCTCGATATCCTGGATACGGTCACCGATGGAAATATACGCCAGGATATTTGCGATATCTCCAAGCTCAATCTGGATGTCATACTCATCACGCAGCAGGTCATAAACCTCAATGCCGGCAAGCCCGATATCTCTTGTATACACGGAAAGTTTTGTCACATCAAAATCATAGACGCTTCCGCCGTTTATCATATCTTTACCGTAAGCATAAAAACCGCCGATTGAATTGATCTCTTCTCTTGCATATTCTGCCATGCGGCTCACTTTATCAAAAGACTCCCGTCCGCGCAGTGCCAGATTTCTCCTGGAAATATCCAGACTGGAGATCAGCAGATAGGAAGCACTTGTTGTCTGTGTCAGATTTATAATCTGACTTACATATTCCCAGTTTACATTTTTTCCGGTAAGAAGCAGAGAACTCTGTGTCAGGCTTCCGCCGGATTTATGCATGGACACCGAAGCCATATCTGCCCCGGCATCCATGGCACAGACCGGAAGATCACTGCCAAAATACAGATGCGTGCCATGCGCCTCATCCGCCAGCACCAGCATATTATGTTCATGTGCCACCTTAACGATCGCACGCAGATCAGAACAGATCCCATAGTAGGTTGGATTGTTTACAAGAACTGCTGCCGCATCCGGATTCTCACGGATCGCCCTTTCCACCTCAGAAACCTGCATTCCGAGTGATATCCCCAGTTTTGTATCCACTTCCGGATTCACATACACCGGAACCGCACCGCACAATACCAGTGCATTGATCACACTTTTATGTACATTTCGCGGCAGAATGATCTTGTCACCTGCCTTGCAGCAGGAAAGCACCATTCCCTGCACGGAAGAAGTTGTTCCGCCAACCATAAAAAAGGCATGATCCGCACGAAATGCTTCCGCTGCCAGTTCTTCTGCTTCCTTGATCACAGAAACAGGATGACAGAGGTTATCCAGCGGCTTCATGGAATTGACATCCAGGCTGACACATTTTTCTCCCAGAAGATCCGCAAGTTCCGGATTTCCTCTTCCGCGTTTATGTCCCGGTACATCAAACGGCACAACTCTTCTTCTTTTTAAACGCTCCAGTGCCTCATAAACCGGAGCATGCATCTGTTTGTTTCGATTCATTCTTTTTCTCCAATCATAGCATGATGTGGGTGTCAAAAGTCCCCAACTATAATGCCTACGGATTGTTCCGTGCGTTGCACTCCCTGGCATCATAGCATACGATAAATATATCCGCATAAAAAAAACAGGTGAAATCCTCACCTGTCTTTAAACGTCTTATGATAGCTTTACTTTATGTATTTATCTTACATCCGCAAAAACTATTTCCAGAGTCTGTCGTTGGCACTCTCGCCAGCAAATATTTGCTAATCCTACTCTTTATTGACCATTTCACAAGTGATGTTTTATTCTGGGACGCTGTATTCCCAAACAAAAGACTTATAAAATTTAGCTTTTAACTAAATCAATAATGCGGTCTCTCACCGCAATCGGCAGCTGCCCCGCCTGTCCGTATGGGCTTAACCAATCACTTGGTGGGCAAATATTTGCATGAAAATCATTTCTGCTTCATGTATTAGATTCCAGAGTCAAAAGGTCTTCTGACCCTAATATCATTTCAAGTATAGCATGGCAATTTTTGAATTGCAAGTTAAAAAATCTTTACATCTCATCGAGAAGTTTTCGAAACTCTTCCTGTGGAATCGGACGGTAATAATAATATCCCTGGATATAATCACAGTGGCTCTTCTTCAGAAAATCTGCCTGAACTTCTGTCTCAACGCCTTCTGCAACGATATGAATACCCATCTCATGTGCCATATCGATCAGGAATCGTAACATACTTTTCGTCTTTGGATTTGTCTCGATCTGGCGGATGAAACTCATGTCAATCTTCATAATATCGAAATTGTACTGCTGAAGCATACCAAACGAAGAATAACCGGTTCCGAAGTCATCCATCATGATCTTTACACCTTCTGTACGGAAGGATTCAAGAATACTGTTGCGGCTCTCACCCATCGCAGCGTAGGATGTCTCAGTGACTTCCAGACGGATCAGTTTTTCTTCCAGATCATTGTTTTTACATTTATCAAGGATATCTTCCATGATCTTCTCATCATAGAAATCCATCCATGATAAATTGACCGAAACCGGAACCACATTCTTGCCTGCATGGTAACGGTCCATCAGGAAATCGCTGACCTGATGAATGACATAATCATCCAGTTCGGAGATGTGACCGCTCTCTTCCAGAGCCGGTATAAAGAAGCCTGGCGACAGGAAACCTTTCTCGGAATGATGCCAGCGGATCAGGGCTTCTGCGGAAGCGATCTGTCCGGTCTTTACATCCACAACCGGCTGATAATAAACCTGAAGTTCTCCTTTCGCGATGCCTTCTGCAAGTTCTCCTGCAATCTCTGCTTTGTCTATGTAAGCAGTCTGCATGGAAGAATCATATACTTTATATGGCTGAACATACTCATCTTCAATATATTCCTTTGCCAGCTTCGCACGCCCGATCATCATGTTTACGGACATTTCTTTATCTTTTACATAGAAAATACCGCAACGGCTGAACAGACGGATGGTCTTTCCGGAGCTGGAAATCTTCTTCGTACAGAGCTTTGGCAGAAACTCCTCATCCAGATTTTCCCGTTTCACAAGGCACACAAAATGGTCAGCCTCAGCCCTGGCGGTCACAACCGGATCAAGCTGTGAATTTTTCAGATCTTCATAAAATTCACGCAGAATAAAATCACCAAGATCAATTCCAAAAAGTTCGTTCACTGCCTTAAAGTTCTTAATATTGAAAAACAGGATCGCATAATTGTCATCCTCATTTGCATTCTGCAGGATATGTTCTGCCTTCTGTACAAATCCCTGTCGGTTGTATCCGCCTGTCAGTGCATCCTGTCCTGCCAGCTCCGTAATATCCTCGACTGCCACAGCCACGATGCCAAAATACCGATCAAAATAAAGATAAGTATAATTAATCAGGCATTTTTCTCCATCTTTGTTTATCTGGTGTGTACTGAAAGAATAACGTCCTTTCAGATCCAGTTCTCTTTTTATATTATCAAGTCTCGTATGATTTTCAAACTGTGCCTTTTCTTCTTCCGGAACAGAATTCTGTACTGCTTTTTTCAGATACTGTTCATAATCCAGCTCCTGATCCAGAGACTCTGAAAAATCAAAAACTTTCGCAGAACTGATCGCGATCTTCCTGCGTTTTAAGTCGATCACCGCAATCCGCTCATAGCTTTTCTGATACAGGATCTGCGGCATCTTTTCTTCCAGATACTTCTCCGTAATATTGGTAAAATAAAGAATAGCCTCTATCTGACCGAAAAAAGCATTGCGAACCATCTCTGCTGTTACGCAATAAAGCTGCGGACGATGGTTTTCTGTGCTGTATACCGGATAATTTTCCTGAATGACCGTGTGACCTTTTTCGAAAGAATCCAGCATATGCTTTCTGCTGAAATTTTCTGTAAAACTTCTGCGCCCATCCTCCTGTGGAATCGAAGTGCTGATCCTGTTTATATACTGATCAAGTGTACGATCCTCTTCCTGAAGCTCCAGATTTTTCAGAGAACTGCTTCCGGATTTGCAGGTTCCGTCTGTTACATTGACATTCACCATACCGACAAAACCTTTGCTCCTGCTCAGAACCATATCCAGCTGTTTCAGATAGTCTGTATTGATATCCCGAAGATAAAGAACCACGACTTCGTTATCTTTTGCGTACTCTGTACTCTTGATGATCTCCATGGAAACCCAGCGAAATTCCTGTCCATTCCGACAGCGATAGCTCATACTGATACGCTCTGTATCTTCTTCCGAGAAATTTTTACGCAGATTTTCCGAATCACAAAATTCCAAAAAAGCTTCCTGATCTTCCTCATGGACATATTCTTCTCCGTACTGCATCAGTCTCTGCGAAATACTCTTAATGCCATCCAGCGGACTCCTGAAATCGTCGGAAATATTTTTAAGTGTTCTATAGGTATCCGTACTCAGATTGATTTTAATGATACGATAAAAAATGCCGGATAACATCTCCATCGCATCGTGCAGACTGCTGGACGCTTTTGCATACAGTGCAATCGTATTGTGCACACGCCGCAGTACAACTGCCGTATCAAACGGCCTCGTAAAATAATCCGTGGCTCCGAGTTCGTACGCCTTTCCTATACTTGCCTCCGATGTTTCTGCCGAGATACAAATAACCGGCAGTGAATCAAGCCACTGCTTTTCTTCCATGACCTTCAGAACTTCATATCCATTCATCACCGGCATATTCAGATCAAGCAGCACGATCTGATACGTTTTCCACTTCTTTTCCAGGATCTCGATCGCTTCCTGACCGTCTTTCGCCATGTCGATCTCGTATGTTTTCTCAAGCATGGCCGCCAGGATCTCTCTGTTTATTTCCGAATCATCTACTATCAAAATTTTCTGCATTCTTCATCTTCCCTCTTAAAAGAATACCCTGTACTAAACATTTTCTGCGTCTTCCAAAACTAAAAAAACAGTTCACCCCCCCCGAACTGTTCCCGCTTCTTCAATGTCCATATAAAATACCGTCTCCGACACCATTGTTTTCTTATTATACTATGTTTTTTATCTCACGTCCAGCTATTAAAACTTTTCCTGTAACCTTTCTTTTAAAAGAGTATTTCGTTTTGTCACCGTCACATTCCGCACGGCATAGGAAAGTGCCTTGCGTGTTCCGACCAGTACGAGGATTTTTTTCGCACGGGTGATTCCTGTATAGATCAGATTTCTCTGAAGCATCACAAAATGATTCATCAGCACCGGCATCACGACGATCGGATATTCCGATCCCTGTGCTTTATGGATTGTTGTTGCATAGGCAAGTGTCAGTTCATCCAGTTCTGTGACATCATACTCTACGATGCGTCCGTCGAAATTCACTTTCAGATTTCGGGCTGCCACATCCACCGCATCGATCATCCCGATATCGCCGTTAAACACTTCTTTGTCATAATTATTGCGGATCTGCATCACTTTATCGTTTACGCGAAATACAAAACCACCTCTTCGCAGTCCTTCGCCCTGCGGATTGAGAGTCTCCTGAAGAATCGTATTTAAATTGGCAGCTCCGACGATTCCTTTCTGCATCGGCGTGAGCACCTGAATCTGAGACGGCGGCGTCTGATAATAACGCGACAGCTTATTTTTCACCAGACGCATGACCTCGTCTGCTGCCTCCTGCGGATCTTCTTTCTGCACAAAAAAGAAGTCCGTATCCTTCCCATTGGAAATATCCGGCATTTTGCCCTCGTTGATCCGATGTGCATTCATAATGATACGGCTGCTCTGTGCCTGTCGGAAAATCCTGGTCAGACGGATCACAGGCACTGTTTCGGAATCAATGATATCACGCAGCACGTTTCCGGCTCCGACAGACGGCAGCTGATCGATATCTCCGACCAAAATCAGACGCATCCCCTGCGGAATCGCCTTTAAAAGTGCATTCACTAAAACGATATCGATCATCGAACATTCGTCAACGATCAGTACGTCCCCTTCCAGCGGATTTTCTTCGTTTTTGAGATATCCTTCCGGAGGCTGACATTCCAGAAGACGATGGATTGTTTTCGCTTCCAGGCCGGTGGCCTCTGTCATACGTTTTGCCGCACGCCCTGTCGGTGCCGCAAGCAGAATCTTAAGTCCGAATGCCCGATATGCTGCAATGATCCCCTGTGTGGTCGTTGTCTTTCCGGTTCCAGGTCCTCCGGTCAGCACCATAACTTTGGAAACCGCTGCTTTGCGAATCGCATCTGCCTGAACCTCATCATACTCCATATGCACCTTTTCCTGAATCTTCTCCACATCAATCGACAGATCCGGATTGCCTGTTTTTTCTTTCGCCGTCTCCAGTGCAGTCCACAGACGATCCGCCGCCGGAGCTGCCAGCAGCCTTTTTAATTTTCCTGCCACACCGGTCTCCGCATAATAAAACGGCGGCAGATAAATAGCTTCGGTTATTTGAGGTTCTGCCAATTTCCATTCCGGTTGTTCAAGGTCTGCAGGCATTTCATGTTTTCGCTGCTCTTTCGGAATTTCCACTTTCTGTAAGATCAGATCGTGATCCGCCAGCATCTGATCCAGCGTCATCACAACACAGCCCTCCTCTGCTTCCAGAAGCTCTGCTGCCGTTTTGATCAGCTGTTCCTTCGTTGCATAGACATGTCCCTGATCCGCCAGATTGCTTAATGTATACATAATACCGCTTCGAAGACGCACAAAAGCTTCTTTTCCAAATCCCAGCTTCTGTGCAATCCCATCCGCTGTTTTAAAGCCGATCCCCCAGATATCATCTGCCAGCCGAAATGGATTTTCCCGGACCTTATTGACACTTTCATTGCCGTATTGCTTGTAGATCTTTGCTGCAAAGGAAGTGCTAACCCCATGATCCTGCAAAAACAGCATAACATTTTTAATCTCTTTTTGCTTTTCCCAGCTCTCTGCAATCTTTCGGATACGCTTTTCTCCGATTCCCTCCACTTCCCTCAGCCGGAAGACATCGGTCTCAATCACAGCGATCGTCTCTGTTCCGAACTTCTGCACGATCCGTTTTGCATATTTGGGACCAACCCCTTTGATCAGCCCAGAACCCAAATATTTTTCAATGCCAAAAACAGTCGCCGGCATCGTCTCTTCCCAGGTCTTTGCCTGAAACTGTCTGCCATAGCGACTGTCCATTTTCCAGTTTCCGTCGATCAGAAGCACCGAACCAACATTGACATCCAGAAGACTGCCGACCACCGTCACCAGATCCTGATAATTTTTCACCGCACACTTCAGAACTGTATAGCCGTTGTCCGGATTCTGGTAAGTGATCCGCTCCACCACCGCACGCAGTTTAAAAGTACTGCGTTTCCGGACTGTCGGTGCGGTGTTTTGTGCCTGTTCACTCGGTTCTGTTTTTGCCGAATCGACTCCTCTGTTATTTTCTTTATCTTTGCCCTGTTTTTTGTATACAGGATTTCCCATTTTCTCAAAAACCTGCTGGTTCATCCGGCAGTCATTTAATGCCCGATGTGCCCCTTCTGCCGAAATCCCGTAGTATTCTGCCAGATCCGTCAGCCTGTGATGCTCCAGATTCGGAAGCTCCCTTCTCGCCATCTGCAATGTATCAATATAATCATTTGGCAGCGACCGTTCAAAATACTTTTCCACATCACGATAAAGAAAATTCATGTCAAATCGGGCAATGTTATGTCCGACCAACACGAATCCTTCAATAAACTCCAGAAATTCTTCCAGAACCTGTTCAAAAAACGGTGCTTCCGCAACCATATCATCCGTAATGCCATTTACACGGCTGGCTCCGTAAGGAATCCTTTGTTTCGGATTCACCAGCGTACTGAACTCATCCGTAACCTTGCCGTGCTCCACCTTCACTGCAGAAATCTCAACCACTTCGTCCGTCTTAGGCGAAATCCCGGTCGTCTCCAGATCAAAGACCACATAATCCGCAACATAAGTGTTTAATAAATTTCCGCCCGCTTTTGCCATCATCCGCTCCTTTGTTATCTCATCGGACAGGAAGAACGAACCGTCGGTGCTTCCTCCCCGGAAATATAGCGTGCGTTAAACTCCATCGAAATCTCACGCAGCTCCTTTTTTCCATCAATATAATCCTGATACATCTCCACAATCCCGGAACTGCATCCATCACAGGAAGCATCAATATTGCCCAGAGATTCTGCCACGATCTGCTCACGTTCTTCCCTTGTCGTGTCCTTTATCAAATATTTTACCATCGTTATTCACTCCATTGTTGCGATTCTATATAGAAAAATGACCGCCCCATGCCTGAGAAACTAGGGCGATCATAAGCCTTTAACAATCAGGCGAACCGTCATCGGCAACACCTTTTATGCATTTATAATAGCATTTCTATTCTTTTATGTCAAATATATTATTTTTGTTTTTGTATGTTTCTTTTTGTTTATTAATGTCTTTTTTTGTTTTTATTGATTTTATAATAAATATATGATATTATACAAAACAGGTGTTGCCACACGTTGACGTGTGTATGGCGGTTCGCTTCTTGCGGAGAGTAGACTGTAGCTCCGATTACATAGATTTATCTCTCACTTTCAGAGAAATCTTGGAAAAGGAGGTCTTACTTATGCTTACCATTTCTGACCTTATCGCAGTATTTTCACTGTGTGCGACTTTTTACAGTCTTGGTTATATGCATGGAAAGCATGACTCCAAGACGCAAAAATAACCGCCCTCTGTCCTGACAAAACATAGGCGGTTATCCAACTATTAAACAATCAGGCGAACCGTCATCGGCAACACCTTTTATGCATTTATAATAGCATTTCTATTCTTTTATGTCAAATATATTTTTATATGTTCTCTTTTTATTATTCACAAACAATAGAAATGAATCTTGTGAAATCAGATAAAGTACTCGATATTTCTCTCTTCTTTCATCTGGAAGATCTCATACACTTTATCTCGCATCAGCAGGAAATCATCTGATGTACGGTCTCTGTCTTTCGGCAGTGTGACTTTCATGATGCTCTTGATCTTGCCCGGATTGGCTGACATGATCACGATGCGGTCTGCAAGGAAAATAGCTTCTTCGATATCATGTGTAACAAACACGACGGTTTTGTCTGTCTCATGTGCGATCTTCAGAACATCTTTCTGAAGTTTCATTCTGGTGATCGCATCCAGTGCCCCGAACGGCTCATCCATAAACAGGATTTCCGGCTCGACCGCCAGTGCTCTGGCGATCGCCACCCTCTGTTGCATACCGCCGGAAAGCTGTGCCGGACGTTTTTTAGCTGCTTCTTTTAAGCCAACCATTTCCAGGTAATGATCTGTGATCTTCTTTTTTTCTTCTCTGCCGAGTTTCTTTGTTTCCAGTCCAAGCTCTACATTTTTTTGCACGCTTCTCCATGGCAGGAGTCCATAGTTCTGAAAAATGGTGACATATTTCATGGACGGTTTTTCTACGGTCTGTCCGTCGATTTTGATCTCTCCGGATGAAGGTTTTAAAAACCCTGCCATCGCATTGAGCAGTGTGGATTTTCCGCAGCCGGACGGTCCGAGCAGGCAGATAAATTCTCCTTTTTCCACCTGAAGGGAAACATCATTTAAAATGGTATGCTGTTCTTTGTTTTCCTCGAAGGAAATGCTCACATTTGATACGTCTATATACATTTCTCTACACTCCAAATCCAATTTTTGTGCTGATCGCTTTTTCTGCGAAACGTAACAAGCCATCTAAGATAAATCCGATCACTCCGATCGTGATCATGGTTGCCAGAAGTGCATCAAAACGCATGCAGTTTTTGCTGTCCATGATCAGAAATCCAAGTCCGGACTGTGCACCTACCATCTCTCCGGAAACCAGAAAAATCCAGGATGTTCCAAGTGCCAGGCGAAGTGCATTTGCAATCTGTGTAAAAATCGCCGGAAATACAATGCCAAATAATGTCTTTACTTTTCCGACTCCGAAGCTGTTGGCGATTTTATAATAAATCCCATCTACATGCTGTACCGCCGCCACAACGGAGAGCAGAATCGGGAAGAATCCGGCTATAAAGATGATCACGATCGCAGGCACATCACCGATTCCGAACCAGAATACGATAAACGGCAGGAATGCTACCGGTGCGATCGGACGGATGATCTGAAGGATTGGGTTGATAAACTGAAATACTTTCGGAAGGCTTCCGAGGATCAGTCCCAGCAAGATCGCAGATACGGCTGCAAGCACATAGCCGGTCGCAAAACGTAGCAGGCTGATCCGGATATGTCCCGGTAAGGTAACGTGGGAAGTACTTCCTTCCAGTCCCTGTGTAAACAATTTAACAAATTCCTCTCCGACTTTGACCGGAGACGGAAACAGTGTTGCATTTGCGTTTGTCACTGTGCAGGCGATCTGCCATACCAGAAGTACAACTACAAATGACACGATAACTCTGATACCTTTTTTCCACATAATATTGTTTCCTCGCTTTTTCTTTCAAGTCGAATTTCAAGACGCACCGTTCTTTTCCATACGCTATTTTAATCAGATTCGCTGCTTTCAGGCTGATATACGAAGTCTTCATAAGACGGTGGATTTTTGTTGATTCCGTACTTCTTCATTCGTTCTGTCAACTGTTCGTAATCGGATTTTGTGATCTCCAGATTGTCATAATGAATCCACTGCATGGAAACTTCCAGCGTCTTTTCATTCTGTCCAAGATAAGCTTCTGCAAGTGTTTTTGCCGTTGTTTCGTCGAGCCTGTTTCCGGCCTCTTCGTATCCGGCAACCAGTTTATCAACGGCTTCCTTGTTTTTTTCAAGAAAGCTTCCATTCATAACGAGGGCACAGCAGATGGAATTCTGCCACAGCTGTGTGGAATCATAAAGCACATGGCCGTAATCCTGCACCACAGCCTGTGCTCCGAACGGTTCTGCAACGCAATATCCATCAATTGCACCGCTTGCCAGGGAAGACGGCATTTCTGCCGGTGCAAGCTGGACAACCTTTACATCGTCAATCGACATTCCCGCATCAGAAAGCATATCGTTCAGTAAAATATTGTGGGAAGACTGATTAGATGGAATGGCAAAGGTTTTGCCTTTCAGATCTTCTACTTTTGTGATGTCATTGGAAACGATCACCACATTTCCATCTTTATGTCCCAGTGCCACTGCTTTGAGATCCAGCCCGTTACTGACGGCTCCCATCGCAAGTTCTGCCAGCACGGACGCTCCGTTGATCCTTCCGGAATTTAATGCATCCATCAGATCGGTCCAGGAACTGAATTTCTGAAGCTGTATCTGCAGAGTGCTGTTTTCGTCTGCATCAAGCAATTCTTTTTCTTCAAAGACGGCCAGTGCATGTGTGATCGGAAGGTAGCCGATCGTGATGATCTGCTTCTTTCCGTCTGCGGTATATTTTGCCTCAGATCTGCCGCATCCTGAGGACAAAACTGTCAGAAGCGTCAGGACAAGCAGCATGCACAGGCTTTTTCTGATTTTATATTTTCTCATAAGTACTCCTATGTCTGTTTTCGGGCAGCTATTTAAATCAAACGCTCATGACATTTTTTAAAAATGTCATCTGGATTTTTCTGTACTTTATCGTTTCGCAATTTTTGATCAGATTCCAAGCTGTCTGCGTTTTTCTTTCATATCAGCTACCATTTTCTCGCCGAGTGATACCGGATCCACATCTACCACCATGGAAGAATGCAGCGTTTCTTTTGTTCCTTCTTTCAAAAATTCGATGACTTTTGAAGAACCGTGGATCGGTGCTTCCACACAGTGATAAGAACTGATTCCGTTCAGGCGGAAGCCAAGTGCCGCATCAATTCCTTTTTCATTTGACCACTCCGGTGATGCAAAAGCGAACGGCATTTCGTACATTGCTTTTCCGAATGCATTTGCAATGCCTGCAAAGATTCCGGATGATCTGGTGTTGTCGATACATTCTCCGACATGCCATACCGGAGGCATATCCGGTTTGAGAAATTCTCTTAAGCCTTCTCCTGCCTTACTGTAAGCAAACTCGGAAGTCTGGCAATAACCCATTTTCATCAGTGGGAAGGATGCACATCCGTTTGTGATGATCAAAACGTTATTTTTCAGAAGTACATCACAGACATCAAGGATCGCTTTTTCGTAGAGTACTTTCGGATTGTTGCATCCGACCATATTTACCACACCAAGGATTTTGCCCTCTCGGATTGCATCTGCAATCGGCTCCAGACTGCCGTATTTTTTACACAGATATTCTACAGAAAATCCAACTTCTGCCTCTACTTCATATTTCGGAATAAATACCGGCACACCTTTTCGTGCCTCAAAACTTTCGATTGCACGCTCTACGATGCGTTCTGCAATCTTTTTTGTCTCCGCGATATTCGAATGATGATGGTCGTATCCGATATGTTCTGCTCCCGGAAGTCTCGCAGAATCGTGTGTCGTGACAACCGTTGTCTTGAAACATTTTGCAACATCCATGATCGCCGGATAAACTTCCTGCACATCTGCTACCCAAAGATCCAGTGCTCCGGTTCCAAGCACCAGTTCTGCACTGACTGCATTGGACAGTGGGATAACGCCCTCATAACGGTACATAGAAGAAAGTCCGGAACAGCAGATGCCGTAAAACTGAATGCCCTTTGCTCCTTTTTCTTTCGCAAGTTTCTGAAATTTCTCGCTCTGTCCAGCCTTTACGATCTCTTTTACCAGAATCGGCAGATGTCCGTGAACTGCGATATTTACATAGCCTTTTTTCAATGCTCCGACGTTTACCTTGGAAGTCACACGATCACCGACTCCAAGCAGTGCATCGGTTGCGATCGATGTAGAAACAACACCGCTGAATGTAAAGGCAAGTCCACAGCGAAGAAACTGTTTCATCACGCTCTCCCAGTCTCCGTCCGTCGCACAGCCTGTTTTGTGGTAAGCTTCAAACACTTCGTGATAAGCACTGATTGGCAGAATATCCATATCTTTCCATACTTTCTGACGCTCCGATGCCGCACAGGCAGTGATCACTTTGTATTCATCCGGCTCTGTTCTCGATAAATCTGCAAGAAGTGCATCTGCCAGGTCGATCGCGATATTTTTGATCTGTCTGTGTTTTGTTTTGATGCCAAATGACTTTGCCATTGCAATGACTTTGTATTCTCCGATGATCGGAATATCCAGTTTGCCCTGAGCTGCCCATTTCAGCATCAGGATGAGTTCTCTTGCATGCATGCCATGCTGTGCTGCACCGGCTGCCGCACCGCGAAGCAGATTTCTCGCAACGATCAGATCTGCATCTGCACCACAGACACCTCTCGGAGATTTCGGAGTGATACGGCATGGACCCATGTTACAGATACGGCAGCAAGTACCGCTCAGTCCAAAACTGCACTGTGGCTGTTGTTTGTCAAAACGGTCAAATGCCGTATCATATCCAAGCTGCTCCATACGCAGCATCATTTCTTTGACTGCCGGGTCCGGCACATTGTCCAGCACATCCTGCTTTGTCGGAAATGTTTTGCGATAAGCTGCAACCGCCTTCATGTAATCTTCCGTGAAAACTTCCTCGTGGCTGTGTTCATACTCGTTTCCGTTTTCACCTACATGTTTGTGTGTATGTCCGCTGACCGGCACCAGAACTTTCGGAACACCGTTTTTGTCGAATCCAATGATCGCTCTGTGATTATGCGGTTCAACCTGCGTATTGATCATATCTTGTTCGTTTTTCTTTTCTTTATTGTCCATACCTGTTTTCCTTTTCTGTTTTTTGAAAATCTATCTCTATGCTTCTTCCTGAAAGTTTTTTTCATTTTTTGGTTACTATACCACCTAATTCTTATTATGTCAATAGGTTTTATATATATTGAAAATATCGAGATAATACCGCTTTCTTCCTGTATTTGCCGAATCTCTGAAAATGATAACCTTTCACAATCGAGTAGGAGGCGGTGACTAACCGCCGTCCTCTCACACCACCGTGCGTACCGTTCGGTACACGGCGGTTTCAATAG
>NZ_WQNP01000150.1:54578-81768 GCF_018783905.1 Ruminococcus sp. MCC718 | reverse complement strand
GCAAACGAAAGGGCAGTTAATGAAAAGTCTCCATACTGCTTTTTCGTTTGCACCACCTTCGATTCTTTCCTTAACGATTTCTATTTTCGTTTCCATAGCATGGTGTACTCTTTTTCACCAGTAGCTTCATCCAAACCTTCACATTGAATAATGAACCCTTCTCTTTGACAAAAAAGAAATTGCTCTGGCATTCTTCTGGTATACATTTAATCGTAAGCTAACTTTTTTATCCTTAATATAATCCAATAAAAGCTTACCTATGCCACATGACTGCATCTCATCAGAGACAAAAATACCTTCGATATATTCATCATTTAATCCTACAAATCCTTGAATCATTTTATCATCTTCATACACATAGACTTCGGATTGTGACATCATTTCTTTCACTAATTCATAATTACTTTTCCAGTATTGATTGATAATAAAATAATGTGCTTTCAGATTTGTCTTTAACCATATGTCAGCAACTCTATCAATATCTTCGTTCAGCAACTTTCTAATCATAACAAATATTCTCCGCAACTACATCCTTTATGCTTTTCTTTTTTTCCATTCTATCACAAGCTCACCATTAATCATCAATTTTTTGATATTTTTTCTTTTCCCCCACTGTAAAACAGCCTCTGAGCGTTCTTCCGATTATTTTCACCTTTCAGCCACTGTGCCGCCGCTTCCGGCTCTCGTATTACCCACAAATAAAATTGTCGAATCAAATCTTCCGCCTTTATATTATAGGCTTTACAGATTTCTTCAAGCACCGCCTTGTCTTTTTCTGGCATAGAAAACACATAGATCCATTCATGATGCTCTTCATCAAATGTGCAACGCACATCATATGGCTCTGCTACAGAATAATTAATTGGAGAATAGGGAAACATCCTCATAGGTGACCTCCACATACAGTTGCAAATATTTCACATATGCCTTAAGTCTATAATATATGGATCTTTGCTCAGGTTGATATCCCCGATTTCCACAAATAATTTTATCTATAGGAACCCTGAATAATTCACTCAATGCATATACATTATCTATACTTGGAAGACTTCTCCCATTCAGCCAATGATAGACTGCCTGCTGTGTGGCAAGACCCATATATTTCTGTACATCCATAACCGTTAACCCCAGAGAATCCATGAGATGGCGGATCTGCTTTCCGGTTTTCACTTTATCAATTGTCGGGAACTGCTTCTCCATTCTTTTTCTCCCCTGTTGCCTGGTCTATAGTAATTCGATAAATACTTAAAATATCAGAAAGAATTCCCTCTTTAATCAGCTTGCCAAGACTAACCGGCATATAGCCACAGACATTGGCTGCCAAATTCAAATGCTTACACCCTATTTTGTAAGGCTCAATGTTGCTGTGATCATGTCCATGAATATTCAAGCACCAAGATAAAGCATACACTGGTTCATGCGAAAGAAGTATTTTTTCTGCAATCAATAATGGACCATCGTAAATTTCATCGAACAATCCTTTATAATCCTTCTTCTTGTCATGATTTCCAAGAAGTAGAATCTTCTTTCTTGCTTTAATCTGCTTTACAAAAGAAGCTTGCTGCAAAAGTAGTTCATTCAGCAAGATATATCACATTCAAGCTGTGTAGCAGCTGCCCTTATAAAAATGAATTCTATGAGACACTTTCAAATATCGGTAAGCTGAATGTACAGCTGGAATAGCAACTATTAACGAACCTTGACAGCCTGATAATTGCTCAAAACTTGTCATAGGGATTTTATACCCTTTTTGGAGATTGGTTGAGCGATGTTTAGTCTACATGGGTCAATTTTGGGATTCATGGTACAGTTATCAGTTCAGATACTGTTCCGTGAATAATCCAGGTTTATTTATCTTGGCCAAAAATCTACCGGCACTCTTACTTCCACGTTTTCCAGATATCCGGCTGATATCCAAGAGTGGATTGTTTTCTATTACGAACCACCGGTGTCTTAATCACCTGCGGGTTTTCCAGTACCTTCTCAAGTTTATCTTCCTCTGCAATATACTTAATGAGCGCAAGCAGATCCTTATCCTTGCCCTCCCAGTTGATCATATTTTCCAGTCCACCATTTGCCTGAGCAACTGAATTAAATTCACCCTTACTCATGCCCTTTTCTTTCATATCAATAAACTGAAACTGGATCCCACGTTCCTTAAAGAAACGTTCTGCTTTCTTTGTATCATTGCACTTCTTTGTTCCAAAAATCTGTATATTCAAATTAATTCTCCTTGTCCATCGCCATATGTATCATTTCTTCAAAAGACGCTCTGAAATGCTCATCATCCTCTGCTGTTCGTTTTCGTGATCCTTTTAAGTGATTCTTTCCGGATGCCCTTCGTGCTTTCTTGTTCAAGTGACGCTCCATAAGCATCTGATCAATATTCTCATTGGTATACCATTTCCCGGATTGATGAATCGCATATGCGCCTTTTCCTAATGCCATTGCAGCCACACCATAATCCTGTGATACAACAATATCGCCTTTATGACAAATACTGATCAGTTTATAATCCACGGCATCTGCTCCGGCTCCAACTACAATCACCTCACTGTAATCAGAAGATAACACATGATTGGTATCACACAACAACGTTACAGGAACACTGTGCTCTTTTGCAACTTTTTCAACAATACCAACTACCGGACAGGCATCTGCATCAACAAAAATCTGCATATCTTCTCCTTTAATTAGACATAAATGGCGTACGAACCTCGATGAGATTGCCACTCGGATCATACAGCCTTACAAGTTTCTGGCCACCTGCAATTTCTGTTAGTTCAGTGGCATATCGGACGAAATACTTACCAGATTCATATTTTGCAAGCAATCCATCTATATCAAATTCCTCAAAATACAGTTCCATCCTATTATTGAATGGTGTAGAAATCTCATCCAACGTCTTTCCCCATAAACCGGCGTCCTGCAAAACAAGACCTTCCGATAAGATCACATTCCCTTCATTCTGAAGAATCACCTGCAGTCCAAATAAGTCCTTATAAAACTCTATGGATTTTTCTATATCATCTACTACAATTAGTACATTTTTTAACATGTCAGACACCTCACAATCCACTTTGTTACTTCTACTGTAAATAATACTTATGATTACTTCTCTACATACCGTCTTCGATAATATTCCATCGTACAATACTCAATAATATCTTTCATCTGCTTCTTAAAAGCATCAACTTTAATTACATCTGCCAATTCATCTCGAATTCCCAGTGCATAGCCATCCTTATCTATAAAAAAACCTTTACCAGAAGTTTTTAAAAACTTAATCGGCATGCTTTTGGCTTTGCTTAAATGCTGTTTGTCTGTTATCTTTCGATACTCCTCATAAGAAGTTACTTGTGGAAAATCTTTCCAGTTCGTGCCGCGATTAAAAAATCTTTTCCAACTTTCCACCACTTCATCCTCCTGACAAATAATGTATTCATAAGATTTCGCATCAAAAAAACCATCAAACTCCATTTCATACGAAAAAATCCAAAACCTGCCTTTTTCAAGTTCGTCCACATCTTTTTCTTTAATTGTTGCATAAAACAGGTCTTCATAATTTTCTGTGTTCAAAGCTCTTAAATAATCGATTGCAAAATGAATCCAAGCACCTGCTGGTTTAAAAAATACTGTTTAGATTTTCTTTTGCTGTCTGAAGACTGTTCAAAGCTCTACGCCCAGCTTCAATTGCTTCTCTTTTTTCTTTTTCAATATCATATCCTATTCGTTTTCTTCCTCCTGATCCATTATGAATGTGACGTCACCAATGCTATAATGCCACCAATGATCAACAATGGAAAAGCAATGTACATCAGTCCACCTATAACCATACCAATCAATATCACCGGAAAGAAAATAACTGTACAAAGTAGTTTCATAATTCCCCAGGATGCTCTTAACCCAAAAACAAAAAATTTTCCAACAAACCAAATCATACAAATTGCAAATAATAACGATAACATTTTTTTCTCCTTCTGAAACTCATTTTGATATGCGTCTTTCATTTTTTCTGTTCTTTTTCTGATAAATATTCAGATGTGTTCTTTATACCAAGCTTATTACTGAATGCCAGATTTTTCTCCATCTTTTCTATTATCCGGATTAATCGAATTCTCTGTGCTGCTTCCATCTGATCACCCCATTTATATTCTGCTTTTTTGTTGATATTGTCACTATAACAAATTTATTTTTCATAATACACATCCACCATGAGAAATTGCAGCTTTATATTTCTCGAATTTTGAGAATTCTGTCTTTATATTTCTCTGCACGAATTGTTTTCTATCTATGCTGACTCTTTTATAATAAGCATATACGAGCAACATCATAAATTATTATTAAAAGGGAGATTATGCTATGCGAATTGAAAACTTACAAAATGAAAACAGAAAATATGCGAAAAGTATCGGAAACTTCCATGTGCTTGAATATGTGCAGGATGCCAGCGTTTCACCTATGAATGCAATGAATGAGTATTTCATGAGTAAAATGAATGTCAGAAGAAGACAGGTTGTTATTGATATTGATAAAGACCATTCAGCTATTATCCAGGCTGGTGCCATGCAGTGGATGGGTGGTAATGTACAAGCCACATCTGGTGTAAAGGGTATCGGAGATTTCCTTGGAAAGGCACTCAAGGGTGCAGTTACAAAAGAAACCGCAGTTAAACCGGAATATGTTGGTGAAGGCTGCCTGGTATTAGAGCCAACATACAAATATATTATCCTTGCAGACATTGGCAAATGGGGACCAGCCGGAATGACAATTGAAGATGGCATGTTCCTCGCTTGTGATGCAAATGTAAAAAGTAAAGTTGTAGCCAGAAAGAACCTTTCATCAGCAGTATTAGGTAACGAAGGTCTGTTTAATCTGAGTTTGCAGGGAAATGGTGTAGCTGCACTGGAGTCTAATGTTCCCGAAGATGAATTAATTGAAGTCATATTGGAAAATGATGAACTGAAAATTGATGGAAACCTTGCTGTATGCTGGTCATCAAATCTTGAATTTACCGTAGAAAGATCTACAAAAACACTTGTCGGATCTGCAGTTAGCGGAGAGGGTCTGGTAAATGTTTATCGTGGAACAGGACGAGTACTGATGTGTCCGGTCGCACCGACAGCTTCCTTGTTTGAATCCACAAACACCATGGCAGCTAAAGCTGCCGCTAAATCCAGCAATACATTTGGAAAATAAGCGTAAAACACATTCTCACGTAAACAACAAACGCCGGTATAGGATTATAAAAAGTCCTGTATCGGCGTTATTTCATCTTTAACTGCTCAAAATGATAACGCGGTTTTCCTATACTCTTTTTGCCATACTCTATTGCTTCTGTGGGGCAATAACAAATACATGCCATACAGTGAGTACATTGATTCCCCCATATCGGCTTTCCGTTTTCAAGTACAATGTTATTCTTTGGGCAGTTTTTAACACATTGACCGCATCCGATACAAGTATCATCTGTCTGAAATGCAGTAGCTTTCACGAAGAACTGATAAAAAATAGGATTTACCGGACCACTCATAAAACGGTCGTAGAGATTGTTTCGTGGTACAGGGAAAGGTTGTTCTGCTTTAATACAGGCAATGGTATCCACAATAGTAGGCTCAGCATTTTTTACAATTTTTCTTGCTTCCTCTGCTTGGGGTGCATCGAACATGGCAATATAGTTTTCCGGCATAAGAATTTGAGATGTACCCATATAACATAAGTGCTTTCGCTCAGCAAGACTACTATTATATTTTGACGCATTGCCAATTTCACTACCGCAGTTCATAACAAACCAAATACGTTTTGCAGAAAGCAATTTCATTTTTGAAAGCCAATCCGACACAATTCGGGGAATACGCCACGCATAAGTCGGAGTTACAACGATTACATTCTCACCTGTTTTTACTGGCGAATAATCTGCTGCCTTGATTTTTGCATTCACATCTACAATCTCATCCTCCAATTCAGCTGCAATTTTTTTCGCTATATAACGGCTGTTGCCGGTTCCTGAAAAGCACAAAATCATGATAAAATCACCAACTTCCGATTGTCGAAACAACTATTACAAAAATCTACTTTTCAATATCATCTTCATATTCTTTTAGTTGCGTGTGCCAATTATTTTTATCCTTATCTGTTATTTGTCTAATTACATGGCACGGATTACCTCCTGCAACAACATGGCTTGGAATGTCTTTTACCACAACTGAACCAGAAGCAATGACTACATCACTTCCAATTGTGACACCGGGATTAATTACAACATTTCCACCGATCCAGACATTATCGCCTATTGTTACAGCCTTGGCATATTCCAGTTCCAAGTTGCGTATATCCTTATCAATCGGATGACCTGCTGTATATATACTTACGTGGGGAGCCAAAAATACATTATCCCCAAACGTAACATAATTTTCATCTAATATAGTCAAATCTGTATTAGCATAAAAATGTTTTCCAAATGATATTCTATCGCCATGATCAAAATAGACCGGAGGCGTTAGTACCATATCCACAGGAGCTACTTTAAAGCATTTTTTCAATTCTTCAAAAGCACTTTTATCGTTCCAGTATTCTGATTCATTAAACTTTTTTTGAGCTGCATGAACGTTTTCAAACGAATTATCACCAACTTTATAGGGATTATATAATTTACCCTCCATCATTCTGTTCCATTCCGTTTTATTTATCATATTTAACCTCACAATTCCGCTTTTCTTAATTTTCCAAACTTGAATTTACATGTTTCTCATTGTATTGCTCGCCCTATTATAAATACAATTTATTTTCCTTCCTACCGGAACAAACCTTCTTCATTTTCAGTCCAGCGATAAAACTGACAAGCTTACTGTAATTTCTTGCTTTCTTCGGACAGACTGCTACACAGTGCATACAAGAAATGCACTTATCCTTATCGGTCATCTTCGGATTGTCCAACGGAATGGCACCTGCCGGGCATTCTTTTGCGCACAGACCGCAGGAAGTGCATTTTCCATTTGCAACAGGTTTGAGCGGAACACCACCATATTCTCGATATGGTCTGTTTCCCGGAAATGCAGGTGTCCTTTGTGCTTCGCTGTTTTGCATAATCTTTGCGGCAAATTCCAGCAATTCCTTTTCATCCTGCTGATCCGGGCGTCCGGTTCCAAATTGGTGCATCAGGGAATGCTCTGCGACAGCCTCCATTCCTGCGATGCATACAAATCCTGATGCCTCCAGAACATCCTGTAGTTCCAATAGAGTATCATCAATCATACGGTTTCCAAATACTGCCACAAGAATTGCTTTCGTACCATTTGCCTTTACTTTGCGGAACATATCCGTTACAACTGATGGAATGCGTCCACCGTAAGACGGTACAGCAACCAAACATAGGTCCTTTTTTTCAAATTTCACCTTCATGAGTTTATCTGGTTCTTTAATTAGGTCGATTTCTTCAGCATCCAGCTTCGTCCCTTTCGCAACAATATCTGCTACTTTCTCTGTACCCCCTGTGGGGCTGAAAAATATGTTATAAAATCTCATAATGATCCTCCTACTGATTCCGATTTGTTTATTGTCCTTTTATAACGGTTGACCAATTGTTTTCAATAGTCTTTATATTCTCTTCCATCTTCGAAAAGCTGACGGAACTTATTTTTCGGTGCTTGATCATGGAAGAATTGTAGAGAGCCCGCAATACGGAAAGGTATTTTACGTATTGTTCATGGATTGGGAAGATATGTATATTCGTTACAGTCTATAATGGGGACGGTGTTTATGGCTTTTTTACTGTCCCCAGTGACACCCCATTAGATATCGAAATTCAGCCTTAATATAAATCTGCACATTCAACAATACAGCTTTGCAAGCAGACTTTTGGCGGTTATTCCCTGTTACTATTACAAAATGTATATGCGTATTTTTATGTAATGCACGAATCCAAATATAAAGAACCTATTCATAACACGAACGGGAATAGAAAATCAAAAAGCGATCATTCTTCATGATGACTATACAATGATAGCTCCTTATATTTTCGGAAATCGGAAAATAAAACTCGTTCCGATACCTTCGATACTTTCGACGTGAATGCTTCCATTGTGAAGATTTACAATCCAACGCACCATAGAAAGGCCGAGTCCGGTACCGCCATTTTCTCTGGAACGGCTTTTGTCTATGCGATAGAAACGCTCCCAGATTTTGTCCAGGTGTTCCACACTTATTCCAATACCATCATCTTTCACTTCACCGACAATCTGGTCATTTTCGACCTTCAGGATAACATGAATATGTCCATTTGTTTTTCCGTAATTGATGGCATTGGTTATTAAATTCATCATCATACGCAAAATCAATGTCTGGTCGCCGTTCATAAATAAGTCGTCCTGCTTTTGCAGGGTGATCTCAATATTTTTTTCCTGTGCTTTTGTCTGCAGTTCTTCTATTACAAGTTCGCTTAATAATCCAAAATCCAGTTTTTCCATCAGATGCTGCTCATCCTGTTCGTTTCTGGCGATCATTAACATTTCGCTTGTCAGCTTTGACATTCGTTTTGCCTGCCTTAAGATGACTGCAATCTCTTCCTTATCTTCCGCAGATAAGTTTTCATTTTCCAATAAGTACTCACACTGGGAAATGATAACAGCAACGGGAGTCCGCAGTTCATGGGATACGTCTGATGTGAATTGACGCTCCTTCTCAAATGAAAGTTCCAATCGCTCGAACATTCCGTTAAATTTCTCCGACAATTCGTATAATTCATCTTTTGCTTTTGGCAGAGACAATCGTTTGGAAAGATCTTTTCCATTGCTGATGTTTTCAACTTCATCGCAGATAAGATCCACCTGTCTCAATGCCCGCTTGATCATAAAATATCCGATGGCTCCGATCAGAATAATGAGTAATGGGAATACAATCAACAGCATTTTCTCGGATGTCTGCATGAAAAGTTCTATAGAATGTACGGAGGTAATTCCTCGTACCCACATTTCCTCATCATCACCGTAAGTGTAAACGCTGTCATATATCATCCATTTTCGATTTGATCCGGTTATCATTCGCGGTGTATTCGACTTGAGGATAGTTTCTTCTGGAAATTGGGTTGGAATCGTTCCATAAAGTAAGCGTCCGTTTCTGTCATAAATACAAAACATAATACCGTCATCGTAAAATTCGGTATCGCCGTCAAGATAAAAGGAACCATCCTGAAAATTAATATTTGAAGAGAAACCAGTCACTGCGGCAATGATTTCTTCTTCTGTCGCAGAAATTCCAACCTTATCCACAAAAAGAAGGACGAGAACTAAAATAGTCCCAAGAACTACGGCAATGATTCCGGTGTACCATAGCGTAATTTTTTTCTTGATCGTCAGCTGTTTCATTCGTTTTCCCTCATTACATATCCGACACCGCGAACAGTGTGGATGAGTTTTTGTTCATATTGTGCATCGATTTTTTTTCGCAAATAGCGAATGTATACGTCGATCACATTGGAACCACCTTCAAAATCAAAGTCCCACGCATTCTGTTCAATCTGCTGTCTTGTCATTACGATATTTTTGTTGCGCATAAGACATTCCAGAACCATAAATTCTTTTGCAGAAAGATCAATTTCATTTCCGGCTCTTATGACCTTTCTTGTGTCACGATCCAGAATAAGATCTGCTATTTTTAGTTGATTGGATGTAAATTGTGGCTTTCTACGCATCATGACACGGATTCTTGCAAGCAGTTCTTCAAATGCAAATGGTTTGATCAGGTAATCATCGGCACCAAGATCCAGTCCTTTGACACGGTCTTCAATGCTGTCTTTTGCTGTCAGTAACAGAACCGGTGTATCATCTTCTCGTTGCCTTAATTCTCTTAAGATTTCATATCCGTCCTTTCCCGGCAACATGATATCAAGAATAATACCATCGTAGGAAGTCATATCGATATAAGCCATCGCTTCCAGACCATCCCCACAGGCATCTACACTGTAATGTTCCTTGATAAGCCTTTTTTTGACAATGTTTCTTAAATCATTCTCGTCTTCTACAATCAGTAATCTCATAATGTAATTATTATAATACCAATCATTTTCGTGTGCTAGAGTCCTTTTTTTCATTTTTTGAAATTACTATTTGTTTTAATCTTTTTTTAATCTTCCCCCTATATGATACATATAACAGCAAAAACCAAACACCTAAGAGACGGAAGGAGAACACGTTATGAAAAAAATATTAGTAGTTTTATTATCTCTCACATTAATATTTGCTTTTACAGGATGCACTTCATCCAATAATGGAGCAGCAGAAGATATAGAAATTAAGACACAGAAAGTTGTAACATCAAATACAGATGACAATGATCATAATATCAGTAACACAGAAAACGCAGTAGAGAATGCGAACGAAAAGGATTATGATTTCTCTTCTTATGAAAACGATATCCGTAATATAACAAAAAGTGTAAACAATGCAAAAACATCTACAAATGCATCTGAGAATCACGAACAATTCTACGCTTTGAAAAAACAGGTAGACGCAGTTGATGACGAACTGGATAAACTTGATGATGAATTTGAGTATGCTTACCAGATGAAAGAGATTAGCTTCGAGATATACAAAGCGAGAGAACGTGCGATTGAAAAACTGGAAGATGAACTGGAATTAGCAGAAGAAGCACTGGAAAACAAATACGGCATTGATGATTAGGGTTTGTCAAGTTTTTTGTGTAAGTTTTAAGAAAAAATTTTATGGGGAGGGGAACCTCCCCATTGTTAGAGTTTTATACTTTTGTAAATTAACTCGTCAAAGCATCCTTGACAAGCATCTCCATTTCATCGTTTAAAGCTCTGGATTCCTGATAGGCACATAACAGACACTCATAAGCTTTTTTGAGTATTTCCGCTTCTTGTTCCTGATCTGCCGCTTCCAGTGCCTGTAAACTGTGATGGATCTTCTCCCATTTCTTATGCAGTTCTTCCATCAGAATCCCCCGTTTTCATATTTTTCAATCCTTACCTGGATCTTTTCATCCATGGAAAGCTGGTTCCGGACCATCGCCCAGTTGTTCATCGGACTTTGCTTCCGCAGTTTCCTTCACTATCCCTTCTCTGGAATCTGTTTCCACAAGTCCCTTTCGGGTCATCTTTTTGACCGCATGTCTTTTCGCCTTAAATTCCTCCAATCGCTTTCACCTCCTTTCTCCCCAAATGGATAAAAAAATAAGGCCATCTATCGTGGATAACGGTAGACGACCTCAAGTTATATACTTCTTTATGATGTTATTACTTTGTATTTGTGTTTTAATGCTTTTGACAGTGCAACATTTGTAAATGGAACAATCTGATCATTTTGCAAGCGGCCAAGGACAATACCCGGATCTCCGTCAATTCTTTCAGCGAATTATGAAAGAAAAATTATTCCTTCATATAACGAAACGCTCAGAGCATGTTTTACAGTGGTCAAAAGCAAATTTTTTTACTTTTTTTCTTACGAGTTTTCTTGCGTGTTTTTTTAATGCAACTCGTAAGAAACTCGTAACATTAGATTTTTACATTTTTCATGAAATTAAGTAAAGAATCGGGTTGTCTTTACATAGTCTCCACTTTCAAAAAATAAAAAATTTTGTATTTTTGAAAGCGACATCTTGCATATACTATTAGCAGACAGTATATGGATTATGCACAGTTCGTTTTTTTCATAAAACCTATTCTGTTTTTCGACTTCTGTGCTATAATGCTTTATTATAAAAATTCCCATGGACAAAACGAGGTGAACCAAGTGAAAAAACAAACACTTGTGCCTCTTATCACTTTTTTACTGGGCATATGCCTTGTTAGTTTGATTGTATACAGAACAGACACCCACGAAAAAGAGCAGAGACACATAACAGCACAATTAAACGTAGCCACCTATGGCGAACGAATAAAGAATGAAATTACAAATGGAATTGAGATCACAGATACCTTGAAGCAAATCTTAATAAGTGAAGATGGCGAAATCCATCAGTTTGAAACAATTGCAGGAAATCTTATGTCTGATTCTATTGAAAGTGTACAGCTCGCTCCTAATGGTGTTGTTACAGATATTTATCCGGCTAATGGAAATGAGGCAGGTAAGATTGATTTGATCCATGATAAAGACCGCGGAAAAATTTCCTGTTACGCAAGAGACAACCATACAATCATTACGCAGGGCCCCTTCAAATTAAAACAGGGAGAATATGGAATTGCAGTCCGCAATCCCGTATACCTGAAAGATAAAAACGGACATGAGTATTTCTGGGGATTTACTATTGTTATCCTGCGTGTTCCGGATATTTTTTCAGATTCAATCAGTGCACTTTCAGATTTTGGATACGAATGCAAAATTTCAAAAACAGACGCTCCATGGAGTGATACTTATAAAGTGATTTATCAATCAGATGGGCAAATAAATCATCCTGTTTCTTATACATTTACAATAGGAGATGAAAACTGGAAATTTGAAGTAACTCCTAAAAGTGGATGGAGAAATGCCACATTACTGATAATCATCATCGGAATATTTTTTACAATAAGCCTTCTCCTGTCAGTTCTTACCAGAGTATGGTTAGTAACAAAAGAACATAAGAAAAAGTTTCAGATACTGGCACGCACAGATTCTCTTACAAATATTTATAACCGCTATGGATTTGATGAATTTGCAGAAAAAATGATTCAAAAAAATCCAAAAGCACATTTTGTGGCTGTGCTCCTTGATATCGATGATTTCAAGTTTATCAATGATATCTATGGACATAATTACGGAGACAGGGCACTAAAGAATCTTGCAGACAGCATGAAGGCTTTTTTCCCATCCGATGCATTACTTGGAAGAAACGGCGGTGACGAATTCTGTATTCTTTTACCAAATTGTACCTTTGCAGAAGCAGATGCACAGCTGCAGCAATTCACCAAACTTCCTAAGTCATTCTCATGCCACGGTAAGGAACATGCATTTTATATTTCTCTAGGATATGCAGAATATCCAACATTTGCATCCAATCGTTCACAACTCATGCGCTGCGCAGATGCCGCTCTTTATGAAATAAAGCTTCATGGAAAAAATGGATGTATGGTCTACAGAGAAGGACTTCAGTCAGGTGCCCGCAAACAACTTGGATTCACATTCAAGGATATCTCTGAACATCTTCCAGGTGCATTCATCATATACAGAGCTGACAAAGAAGATGATGAACTATTTTTTGCAAATGATGAATTTCTTCATATGTCCGGATATAAAGATATAGATGAACTGTTCAGACTTACTGAGAAAAGTTTTCGCAACTTGATTCGTGAAGATGAACAGCAACAGATAGAATCAAGTATCTGGGAACAGATTGACAACGGCAATGAAAATGACTATATTCACTTTCATCTTCGAAAAGCTGACGGAACTTATTTTTCTGTTCTTGATCATGGAAGAATTATAGAGAGCCCGCAATACGGGAAAGTATTTTATGTATTGTTCATGGATTGGGAAGATATGCATATTCGTTACAATGATAAATTCGCAAGATAAAATATTGCTAGAACCAAACATCCTCAATATAGCTATGAGGGAATCGTAATTTACGATATAGCCGATTGGTTACTACAAGAATAAGCAAGGCGAAATAAAGTAAATAAAGATCCTGTTCTATATATCATAGTATGAACAGGATCTTTTTATAATGATTTATTTTCTATCTAAAATTTTATTAAACCGACTAAAGACTCCATAGTTTGTGTGTTTGACTTACTGTTTATATCTATCTTCTCCTAAATATTTTTCTAGTCATTGCAATATAAAATTGCTTATACAGTCTCTCCCTTAAGAGTCCTGGTATTCTGGATAATATACAGAGCGACCGATATGACCATCATTATAGCACACAAACCAATCAACAGATCTGATACCATCGGTGTAATGTGGAACCATATAATATGCACCGCTGCAGTTCCATATAATAAAAAGGTTACTATCTTTCCATGCCAGTCTGCACCATGTACTTTTCCTGTCTTTCGTATCACAAGACATCCACTGACTACCATATACAGCTCCTTACCTGCCATTATTACGATTAAAAGAAGCACATGCGGAAAACGAGTAAACAGACAGATTAACATCGCTGCCTGTGTCAGCTTATCAGCCACCGGATCAAGTATTTTTCCTAAATTACTAATCCTATGGAATCTTCTTGCGATATATCCATCAGCAAGATCCGTAAGACCAGACAGCAATAAGATTTCACCAGCTAACAGAGGATTTTTCTTTACACAATAACTCCATATAATTACCGGAATCAGACAAAGCCGAAAAAAAGAAAGAAGATTAGGAACCGTAATAATTCTATTCAAATTTTCTTCCTGATTCACTTCACTCTGCATGTACGGTCACCTCATTTTCCTTTTTTTTAGACATAAACCAATAAAATATAACACAAAATGCTAAAGCAAACACAACACCAAAAACATTTTGAATCACTCTAAGACTAACCGCTCCTTGTAGTCCATAACTCTCTGTAGCAATGGCCAAAGCACCAAATGTGTTAAATACTGCCTGCCAGCCATATTTTGCAGAAAGTCCTACACCAATTCCGCCAAGGATTCCTATGTATGTATAGATGGATGACGGAAGCAGAAAATATAATACTGTAAAGCATATTACACCTGCAATATTTCCGACAATCCTTTTACGGACTCTGTAGTGCATATCTTCCATAAACGGCAAAATCACGGACATGGCCGCAATACCAGCCCACATTGCACGTGGCATATTACAAAGTTCTGCAATGCAAAGGACAATCGGTACGCATAAAATCTGACATATCTGCCATTTTGTTCTGGAAGAAGTGATATCAAATTCTTGTATCAGATCTTTCAGATTTCTTTTATAAGTTCTGTTTTTATGATTTCGATAAAATACGAAGCAGGTAAGTGCTGCACCTAAAGCCATTCCGACTAATCGCATCTGATAGCTTTTTCCCGTAACATCATAACCATATAGCAGCAGATACCCAAGAACCAATGTAGATTGATTAAACATGAATGGATTATGGCATCCGAACAGAATCAACACAGCCAGTGCCGCAATATTTAACAGCATTCCCAATACCGGTGAAAATTGATTTGCTAAATGCGGACATACAGTCATAATTACAAAGAACAAAGCCAAAAGCATCGTAGATTGTCCGGTGTGGATCCCCAGATCCGCATTTCTAAACACCATGAGACATAATAAGACTACTACACCTACAATGCTGTTCTCATTTCCAAATAGGATGCTGAAAATACTAACAAAGAAAAAACAAAATGCCATTGTAACAGCTATCTTCACCATATATACCCACATATGATATAATTTTTCTTTTAGTGTTTCACTCTTTTTCAACAGGTTTTTAGAACCTGCCTGATTTAACTGCAACTCCTGATAAAATGTCATATAAATCCTCCCATCTTCTAATTTATCTTAAAACTATATAATCTCATCTTTCTGCTTTGGCAGCTCTATAACAAATCTGCATCCACCATATTCACGGTTTTCTGCTTTGATTGTTCCTCCAGCACTATCTACAATCCGTTTTACAAGTGCAAGACCTAGGCCATTTCCTTCTGCTTTATGAGATCCATCTACCTGATAGAACTTGTCAAATATTCTGGATTTTACATCATCCTCTATTCCTGGTCCTTCATCTTCCAGAATGAATTTAACAGAATCCTGTTCTTGTTTCAGAAACATCGTAATTGTCCCCTTTGAAGGGCTGAACTTAATCGCATTATCCAAAAGATTTATCCAGATATGCATAAAAAGTCCTTCATTCCCAGTATATTTAACTTCCTCCAATTCTACCTGAAAACCAATTTCTTTTTCTGTCCATTTTGTTTCCAATGAAAGAAATGCCTGGCGGATCTGTTCATCCAGACGATATTCTGTTTTTTTCATTGGTATATTCTGATTCTCTAACTTGGATAACAGCAAAATATTACCAACCAATCCGGAAAGTCTTTGGGTGTTAAATAAGATTTTTTCTACATATTCCTCTTGATCCGGAGACAGTTCTTCTCCCTGAAGCAACATTGTATATCCTTCAATGGCATTAATCGGGGTCTTAAACTCATGAGAAACATTAGATACAAAATCCATCTGCAGCACCTCTGTTGCACGAAGTTCTTTTGTCATAACGTTAAAACTTTGATAAGATTCTCCAACTTCTGCTATACGGCTGTTCGTTTCCAAATGCTGTTCAAAATCTCCCTGAGAAACTTCCTTCATTGCTTTACTAAGTCTGGTAATTGGTTCCAGTAACTTTGCATTGATAAAGGAAGTGATCAGCCCTGCAATCAATGTATTGAAAATCAAAAGCCAGCCAAGCACAGGTATGCTGCCCGGCAGATTAAAAAAATGATTCAAAAAAGCAAATAATAAAGCAGATATGACTGTTGAAAATACAAGTGCCAGCCAGATTGTACCAGTCAGACAGGATCGGATCCGCAATCCTTTTTTTTTCTTTTGTTCCATTATTTTTTCACCACCTTGTATCCAATTCCACGCATTGTTACGATTTCAAAATCCGGGTTATCTTTAAAACGCTCTCTGAGTCTTCCTATATGTACCTCTATTGTATGTGGGTCTGCCTCCGTCTCGTATCCCCATACTTCATCCATCAACTGTTGTTTTGTAAATGTTCTGCCTGGCGAAGCTGCAAGCTTATATAAAAGCAGGAATTGTTTTTTAGGTAAAACAAGACTTTCCTTATCAGTTGTAACCGTCATTGCATCATAATCAAACTCTGTTGAACCGATCACAATTTTGTGTTCATTCAATATCTGTGCACGGCGAAGCAGTGCTCCGACTCTTAAAACCATTTCATTCACATTTACCGGTTTTACCATATAATCATCACTTCCCGAAAAAAATCCCTGACGCATATCATCAAAGGAACCTTTCGCAGTGATCATAAGCACTGGTATCTGATATCCTGCTGAACGAAGCTCTGACACCAGTTCATAGCCATCCATAACCGGCATCATAATATCAGAAATGATCAGATCAATATATTCCTTATCCAATACTTCTAATGCCTGTGCTCCATCCGATGCACTTTTGACTTGATATCCATTCTTCTCAAGCACTTTTTGGAATAGCTGGCTTAATTCTTTATCATCTTCTACAATCAATATTTGAAACACGTTTTCCTTCCTCCTTATTAAAACAGATACCTTGCCCATCCAAGCAGATGCTGTACCAAAAATATTTTTCTCTGACGTTTCTTTGTTAATTCGATTGGCTCTACATGATATGGATCATTATAAGTTCCGCCTTCTAATATCTGGCGGGACACTTTTTCATATTCCATCATGCCCTCTTCCAACTGTTTATTAATATCTTTACTGCGTATTACAAGCATCAGTTCCGTATCCAGATATGCACTTCTCATGTCCATATTAAAGGAACCGATTACAGACAGATCATCGTCAATGAGAATACTTTTTCCGTGGTATGAATAACCGCCTTCATATTCCCAGATATTAATTCCTGTACTTAAGATTCTATTTCTGTTTTTCGCATAATCGGCAGCCCCAAATGGATTCCCATTATTCGCAACTGAATTTGTCATGATAGAAAAATCTGAAACGTTCTCTGCAATCTCCTCCCATGTATTATACATCATATCATTACAGATAATATATGGCGTGTGGATCTTCACACGATCTTTTGCATTTTTCATCAATTCTCCCAACTGATACCACACTACTGGTTCTTTGGAACCTGTGTGAATAGGATTTGACACTAATGTAATCTTTTCTGTCTCAAAAGTTTCGTCCGTATAATCGGTCTCGCAGATTCTTTCCTTATTCTCTTCAAAATATTTCTGATAGCTGTTCTGCAGCTCTAAAACTGCGTTCTTTACAGATTTTCTATTTGCCAGTTTTTTATTGTTATGAAAATAACCACTGTCTTCCTGATTCCATATGGTTTCAAAATACTCTGACAACTGGTTAACTGAATTTTCTTTCTCAGGTTCATCGCAAACCACTAACACGTCTCTGTCATAGTTCTTATGTCCCGGAAAATCACCCAGGAAATAATTATATGTATTTCTTCCCCCAAGAATATATCTCTTTCCATCTGCAATCAAATATTTATCATGCATTCTACCCATCATTTTCCACGGTTTCAACGGATTGGCCTTATTATACAGTTTAATTTCAACATTCTCATGGGAAGATAATCCATAGAAATACGGATTTCCTTCCATATCAATCCAGCTCTCCATTCCATCTACTAACAGACGAATATGTACACCTCTGTCTGCCGCATCATGCAGTGCTCCTAAAATCAATTTTCCACTTTCATCGGATTGAAATGCAAAAGTAGAAAGAATAATTTCCTTTTTTGCATTCTTGATCAAACGCACTCTTTGTAAAAGCGCTTCTGGATTCTTTTCTATGATTACTGCCCGTTCTGTATTTTCACTGCATTCGTTCCATGACCCATTTTTTGTTTCTTTTTTGGTTGTATTGGACACTTCCGGCTGCTTTTTATATGCAACGCAGATTCCGAGCAATTCATAAAAAGCCACACATAAAAAAATTGCCAGTATAACAAGAAGGATTTTACATATTTTATGCTTTTTCATTGTACATCACCTGCTTCCTTTTTATTTCATACTTATACAATACAAAGTCAATCTCAATTTAACCTCAACAAAATTTATTTTTCATAAAAAAATATGACCGGCTTCTTTTTAAAGAAACAGTCATATTTTTATTCTAATATATGAAGGAGCTTTTCTTACTCCGTTGTATTAATCACTATCCATGCAAAATCTTCTTTGTACAACAGACTGTTAGATATAGCAAAAACGGCCTTTCAAAAACAGTTAACTTCTAAATCAACTGTTTTTTGAAAGGTCGTTTCATCAGATTCTTATAGCAATCCAGCAAATAATCTCATAAATAATTGTCCCAGTCGCAAATATGCACTTCGTCCGGTTTGATATTGGTCTGTCACATCACGACATTCTCCCATCGTTCTTATCAGATCATTTTTTATTTCCACAACTGCCTGACAATCTGCCATAAAACAGCCGTTTTCAAAATGGTGATATAAACTTCGATAATCCAGATTAATTGTTCCACAAGTTGCCATACAGTCATCTGCCACACTCATTTTTGCATGACAGAAACCAGGAGTCCACTCATAAACACGAACACCATGTTTAACTAATCCATGATAAAAAGAACGAGTTATATTATAAATGAATTTTTTATCAGGGATACCAGGTGTGATAATTCTTACGTCTACCCCTCGCTTAGCAGCCAGACATAACGCATGCGTCATTTCATCTGTTATGATTAGATATGGAGTCATAAACCAACAATATTTTTCAGCTTTATTTATCATACTGATATAAACTTCTTCTCCTACTTGCTCATTATCCATAGGGCTGTCTGCATAAGGTTGAACAAACCCAGTTTGCTGTGCCGCATAATCATAGTGGAAAAGGTATTTACTAAAATCAGAATCATTAGCATCCTTATCACTTACTGCATTCCACATTTCCAAAAATGTCACCGTAAGCGACTGAACAGCATCTCCTTCTAAACGAATACCTGTATCTTTCCACTGTCCATACGGGTGTGTGTAATTAAAATATTCGTTTGCTAGATTATATCCACCTGTAAATCCGACTTTTCCATCAATAACTGTTATTTTTCTATGATCACGATTGTTCAAAAACAGATTTAAACCTGGCATAAACGGATTGAATACACGGCAATGAATTCCTATTGCTTCCATCTTTTTCACAAAATCTGTGTTAATAAAGCCTATAGAACCCATATCATCGTAGAATACTCTAACTTCCACACCTGCTTTTACTCGCTCTTCCAGAACATCTTGAATCTTATGCCATGCTTCAGCGTCTTCTATCGCATGATATTCCATAAAGATAAACTTCTGTGCTTTCTCCAAATCCTTAAGCTGTGCCTCTAATCCTTTCACTGCTTCATCAAAATACACAATATCCGTATTCTGATAGATTGGATACTGCGAATTTCTTTGTATGTAACTTGCTATATTTCCTGCTTTCGGAATTTTTTCTTTTATTTTGCTCAAACACTCCTGACTGTCCGGAAGCATTGGTAACAATTTGCTATCAATTTCTGCATATCGCTCACGCATTTTATGTGTGCCACCATTCAAACCAATCAACAAATACAGGCCTACACCCATAATTGGGAAAATTAGAATTAAGATGACCCAAGGCATTTTCATAGAGGATGTCTTATTTGATGCGTACAATCCCAAAACCAAGATCCCACTCAAAATCCTTGTAAATAAATTTATGATTTCTGCATATTCATTCAAGCGTGTTACGATAGTAATAATAAAAATCACTTCCAGAAGAATGCAGATTATGGAAAAACACAGCCGTTTTACCCCATTTTTTGTTCTTGCTTTGCCCTCTAAAGTATCTTGTTTCATATATATTCCACCTTTCTACTTGCTCAGTTTTCTCCCTAAATTTCGTGGAACATACCAATTTTATCTTTTATTCTCTGCATTTCATTATCTGCTTCAATGATAGCTCTTGCAGAATGAAGTAATTCTTCACTTATCTCATCATAGCCAGGCATTTCTTCAATTCCTTTTTTATAGCGAAGTTGATGTTCCAATGTTGCCCAGAAATCCATACCATTGGTTCGAATCTGTAATTCTACACGCATAGGTGTTTTACCCTTAGCAAAAAATACTGGTATTTCAACAATCATATGATAGCTTCGATAACCATTCGATTTTGGATTTTTTATATAATCTTTTATTTCAATAACTTTAATATCATCCTGTTGGGTAATCAAATCTGATATCATATAAATATCGTCAATAAACGCACAAACTATTCGAACGCCTGCTACATCATTGAGATATGTCTGTATATTTTCTGTTGTAAATTCATATCCCATCTTCTGCAGTTTATCGTAAATACTATTGGGCTTCTTAATTCTTGTTTTTATAAAAGAAATAGGATTTCGATTGTTCTCAACTGAAAATTCATCATCCAAAACCTCAAGTTTAGTTTGTATCTCCCGAATAGCACAACGATACATCATCATTAAATTATAAAATTTTGTAGCATTATTTAAAAACTGTAGTGATTCCGGACTGTTCATCCTGAGTTTTTTTATTTCATCTTTTGTCATGGAACTTTCCTTTCTACCTCATCCCTGATTTCAAAACATTATTTATTTTGATAGTTGATTCGTTCTCCTTGAATTACTGGATAACAAATCATTTTATCACTATCCAGATTTTCTACATGCATATCTACTGCACTGATCTGATGGTTTTCATAAGTATTGTAATAATAAATACCTTTTGTAACATTACAACACGACGTATACAATGTGATTTCATATTTTCCATCCGCTACTTCGCAACATCCTCGTTGCTGATCCACAGATCCGAGAATGTGGAAGAATTGGCTAACGCTTTCTTCCTCTGATTCACCTGAAATTGCATTTACCTTTGTAAAAGCTACACGTACAAAGCGTGAGGAAGATGAGAGATCTCCCGGAAGACCTAATCCTCCCATACCTCTACTATATGCATCAAGAGCCAAATTTTCGCAGAAAGTATTTCTGGGCTGTTTAGGAGATAAATACATATAATTATTTAGTTGAAACATCTGCTGTGGAAATGGTGGATTATTCGTAAGCACTCCTACTGGATTGTCATAAATATGCAAACCATCTGACATAGATTCTACCGTAATTGACTCATTCTCATCAGAAATGATCCAGTGTAATTGTGCTAATGGTAATTGCTCGCTGAAAGGAGTATTAACAATATTAATTCGTTCAAGAAGCTCGCGAACTTCAACTAAAGAAGAACACTGACTTAAAATCCACGGAATAAATTCAAACTGTGCAATATTTTCCACATCTGGCTTAATCGCGGCATAAACAGCATTTCCGACAAAATTCAGTCCTGCCATTGCCACTCCTTTTTCATTCATAGCATCATAATACAAAGGATAATCCTCTGCAACATGAGCCATTCCAATAATTGCATAATGATTTTTCATATCGCCAACATGGCGAAAATTAAACGCATAATTACGTGGTGTAATTACTATCTGATCACCATAAGAGAATTCATAATCGAGGGTTCGTCCAAAGTAAAAATCTTTTGTTTTATAAGTTGCTGCTGTACACATGATCGTTTATCCTCCTAAATAGATTGAAATATGTCAATGAGTTTTTTCTTGAACAATATTATAGCACAATTCTTTTATTTTGTTCCAACTTCATACATGATCATAACATGTAAACTTTAAACTATTTTCCTAGATTATTTCTCCATCAGTTTTTCAAACCAGGTATTCATAGCTAGGATGAATTGACCTACGTCTGGCAATTCTTGCAGCATTTCGTTTAGGGTTTTGTGCTTCACATATTTCTGCACATACACCCAACAGGCAACGCTACTAGCTTCTGATACAATGTCAGCTATGGTTTTGCGCATAAGCTCTTCAAATTCAGCAATTTCTTCTTTTGGGACAACATCATACAGGGTTGGTGCCTGATGACTTAATTTTACTCCATTTTCATTTGCATCTTTAAGCAGATTCTTAACTTTTTCTCTTGAATTCTCCGGTACTTTCATGTACTTCCACATAAATGCTACCACATCAGATGGTGTGTCTTTTTTTAGTGGTGGTAACTGAATATAATCATTGTTTTCACTCATTTTCATATTCTCCTCACGATATAATAAAATCAATAATACGTTCTCTTGTCATGTCCAGTACAGTATCTACGAACACTCCTGCAAAAAGGATCAGATACAGAATAACACTCAGCGAAAACAGGAATGCAACCTGTACCCAATCATGGTAACAGTATGCAGTCGCTATGATCAATAAAGTGAATATAAACCCAAGGATTCCTCTGACAACCGCATAAGTCTGTACTGTCATTTTTACTGCCAAGCCGATCACAAAAAGGATCAGCCATACCGGCAGTAATAATATCTTCCCAACAAGTTTTAAAATAAACATGTGCACCTCCTATCTTACCAGTCCTGGCATATCATGGTTCACCTCTGCCTGATAATACCCGTTCATCGTTGACGGTGCATTAAACAAAGCTGCTAATAAATATTTCTTGATGTTCTTCACCTTTGTGGTGTTACCACTCATACAGTGTAATACATACTCGATATGTGAATAGGTCAGCATCAGAAATTTTTTCTTCACCAGTGATGCCGGATACCAGTTGCTGGCAATCAAGATCTTGTCATTTTTACACATCACAGTCTCTACGATCAGGTTCACGATTTCATCTACCTGCCGCATATCGTCATGATGGGTTACTTCCAGTGATTCATAATCAATGGTCTCTTTGACAAGGTTTTCATAAGCCTGATAATCCTCAGAGCGATTATCGCTATCAAATCTTTTCTCATCCACAGATATGATAGGATTAGATTTATTATCATTCATTTCAGTATCACTAAGATTAGTATTATTAGGGTTTGAAATGTAAACTTCTTGAAGTTTGTTTTCGGGACTTCTAGAAGTTTGATTTTGGGACTTCATGAAGTTTGAATTGTAAACTTCTGCGGGTTCCTCATTTTCCACAGAAGTTTGTTTTTTAAACTTCTTTAATTCCTCTTCAAATTTTTTCTCATCTGTTTTCTCAGGCATAAAGGTTTTCACGTAGATGACGTTCACCTTTCCAAATCCCTGTCTGCGTTTCTCAATCAGGCCAATCCCTGTTTCGTCATCCAGTTCTCTCATGGATTTGATGGCTTTATTTCTGCCACAGTTCAGTAATTCCATAATATCTTCGATGGAAAAGTAGATATATGCTCTATTTTTGTCGTCAAACCACTGATTCTTGATGGAAAGAGACATTCGATCCAACATCAGTCCATATAAAATTTTAGCATCGCTTGATAAATCTTTAAAGTAACTGTCTGTAAATAATGCTTTTGGTATGCGGTAGAAGCTGAACTGATCAGCTTCAGTACCGTAAAAATAATTAAATGTCATTTTTTTCTCCATAATTTCCTCCTTTCATTTTCTGCTAAGAAGTCCTCTTTTTAAACTTCTTTGACTTTGTTTTCTTAGCTTTTTCTATCCTTAACAGGACTGTTCCTGCATCCATTTTTCTAATAATGATTCAATCACCTGCTCCATATCTTTGGCTGTATAATCATCCGGAAAGTACTTTGTCAGTTTCTTTTCTGAGAAAGTAAGAGACCGGGATACTTTCTTTGCCATCACACAGTTATTGAAAATTGATAACATCTGGATCTGATTGATTGGTCCATCATTCAGCTGATTTCTGAGTGCTGCAATCTGTTTTGGCTTGATAAATCCGGTGTCGCTGATATATTCGTAAATCCATTCCTGTACTTCCTTGTCGATATAGGAGATATCGACAGCAACCGTGAATTGAAGCTTTTTGTTATCTACCAGATCAAGAAGTTCCGGAATTAATTCTGTCAGTCGGATATACCGCTGAACACTTCGTGCACTTTCTCCAACCTGTTCTCCTAATAACTGATCTGTTCTCGACTTCGTGCCACTTTGGCACAAAGTTAAATCTGTCCGACTCCCCTGTCTTTTCATTGCATCAAGTTTCATCTTATAAGCAAAGGCTTTCTCACTGGGCAACAGTTCCTCTCGCTGAATGTTAGCATCCACCATCGCCACAATGGCATCATCATCTGATAATTCTCTTACGATTGCCGGAATAGTTGTGAGTCCTGCAAGCTGTGCTGCATGCATTCTTCTGTGACCGGATACCATTTCATATTCTTCATTTTCATCCATGCGAAGCAGTACCGGAGTCAGCACTCCATTAATCTTTACGCTTTCTACCAAGTCCTGCATCTTTTCATCATCCAGCACCTTGAACGGATGATTTTTAAATGGATGGATCTTACTGATCTCTATCTCCATTGCAGATTCTTCATTTACCACACCAAGCAATTCATCAATACTAGCCAGTTTAATCTTTTCGCCACTTCTATTTTTCATTATTCAAAACCTCCTGTGTCAATTTCATATATGCCTCAGCAACTTTTCCTTTCGGACAGTGCATGTAGATACTTTTTCCCTCTGCACTGGTCTCAGCTGCTTTTACGGACATCGGAATCACATTTTCAAATACTTCTATCTGGCTTCCGTATGTTGTATGTACTCTCGATGCAATGTCCCTTGCGTAATTGGTTCTGAAATCTACCATAGTCAACAGAATGCCCTCTATCGCCAGTTTCCGGTTCAGTCTTTTCTTTACTGTAAGAATGGTCTTGATCAGCTGCTGAAGTCCTTTAACAGGCAGATATGCAGCCTGCACAGGTATCAGAACAGAATCAGAAGAGACCAGTGCATTGATCGTCATCATACCAAGGCTCGGCATACAGTCGATCAGGATATAATCGTATCGGCATCTTATCGCATCGATATATTCCTTCATGATCATTTCTCTGCTCATAACATTTCCCATCGTTACTTCCAATGCGGAAAGCTCAATATTTGCCGGAAGAAGATCTACATTTTCCTGGTGATGTAAGATCCCATCTTCTAAAGAGATTTCTTCTTCGTTGATGACATCCATCATGATCGTTGCCAGTGTGATGCGAAGATCATCCGGTTCCTCATACCCAAGACTTGCTGTTAAACTTCCCTGTGGATCCGCGTCGATCAGCAACACTTTCTTTCCTTCTCTTGCCAGTCCAATACCTACATTTACGGTTGTGGTGGTCTTGCCGACTCCACCTTTCTGGTTTACTACGGATATAACTTTACACATGATTTCTTCCTCCTTTAACTTTCCCATGATTCTTTTTTCCATAATTTTAGCAGTGCCAGTATTTCCCGTTTCATCATTGCCGGTGTATAAGAATTTGGAAAATACTTGTGTAGCTGCTCATTGGTAAATGCTACTCTGGTGATCTCACCTTTTTTAACTTCACACATGATTTCTTCCATCTTTTCCAGCGATAACTGTTTTTCTTTACTCAGCTGCTTTATCCGCTGAGCCTGTGAGAGTGACGGAATCGCCTGTGCATAATCCATTGCTTTAAGCAGTTCTCTTTGTTCATTTTCTTTCAATGCAGCAATCTCTACTGCCGGACAAAAAGAAATAATCTCATCATCCAGTTTCTGCAACATTTCCGGTATAAGCTTTGTCAGTGATATATAACGCTGCACTTGTTTTGGGCTATCACCACAATCCTCACTGATAATATCTATCGATCGTTTTCTTGGTGTTTTGTGGTCAACTTGGCTCTTTTTTCGACCACTTTTTCTTTTTAGTACGTCATTCTTCAGTTTGTAAGCAAAAGCTTTTTCGCTGTAGCTGATCCGTTCTCTGTGAAGATTAGAATCCACCATACTTAAAATGGAATCATCTTCACTTAATACCCGGATAATCACTGGTACTTTACGATATCCCAGTTTCTCCGCAGCATGTTTTCTTCTGTGGCCGGATATGATCTCATAGTAACCATCCGGTACTGGTCTGACGATCAGCGGATTTAAAATGCCATACTTCTCAATGCTTTCCTGCAGAAGAAACATTTCCTTATCATCTTTTACTTGAAATGGATGTTCCTTAAAAGGGCGAAGACGCTCAATCTCAATTTCTATGATTCTTTCTTCTTTTTCTCCTGATTGTCTGTTTGGCTCAGTCATCTTGACTCCTTTCCTCCAGGATTCAGGAACTAAAAAATGCCTGCCTGGAACTTTTATAGATAGTAAAGTTCCAAACAGACATTGCTGTTTGACCATTAGCTGTAGCTAATAGAATTGAATACTGTTTCAGCTAATTTATGTTTGCAGGTTTGGGAGAGATTGTTCCTTTTCCCGCATTTTTTCTGATTTACATCCCCAAATAAGGGGTGACAACAGAGCGGAACCCAAATGTTAGCTGGACTTTCTAAAACCCATGTTTGCAAACCGGTAATTTTGATTAGCTGTCAGCTAACAAAAATCGGATTGCGTTAGCTGGAAATTGATTATTTTGAATGGAATTTTATGTCACGAACGTGATTAGAAAATAACAAAAGCGTTCGTTGTCAGCTAATCCAGCTAACATTTTCGAACGCTTTGAAGCCCGTCCATAAGAGGATTTGAACCTCCGACCCCTCGCTTAGGAGGCGAGTGCTCTATCCAGCTGAGCTATATGGACACATGCCGCAAC